>NZ_WOEJ01000024.1:0-52786 GCF_019400845.1 Pseudomonas sp. MAG002Y
GTCGTTGAGATAAGACGCTCACTTTCCCTGAATGTACGAGCCTGTTGTGTCACTGGCAGGTTTTTGCGCATGGCGGAGAAGCCTTCTTGATTTCCAAATAATCGGACGTTCGCTTAAATGATGGCAAATAGCATTCATGTTAGTTGTCATCATTTTTTAACGTCGATTACTTATCGGCACGCCGCATATGAGCTTTAAGAATTCTTTGAAAAGTCTGTATTAGACTTTCGCGATTACGGCCTCGGCGAAATATGAGCGAAAATGGCGCTTGATAGCCAAACATTGCTGGCTGTAAAGCACGTAATCGCCCTTGATTAACCCACGCATGAACATAATGCTCAGGTAGATAACCTATATAAGCTCCTGAAAGAATTAATATTAACTGAGCCTCCATACTTTCAACTGTTGCCGCACTTTCCTTGAACCCATGCCGAGCCAGTTCGGCCTGACTCCAATAGCCTCTTCGGACCATTCTTTGTTGAGTAATAAGTTCTTCGGGAATATGTCTTTCCTTGAATAAAGGATGGCGGTCGCTGCAATACAACCAATGTTGTTCACGATAAAGTGGCTGGTACGTTACCCCATTCATTCGCGCAGAAAACGCACCGATGGCTAAGTCCAAACGGTTTTCAAGAATGGCCAGTTGAAGGTCATAAGGACTCATGACCGTCAGATGAATGTGGACTGAGGGGTATTCACCTGTATAAGCACCGATAACATCCGCCAATGACAAGGCAGGCTCATTGGCTAACGAGTCCAGCATCCCCAGCTTGAGCGTACCGCTCAGCTCGCCCTTGAGCGCAGCTGCATATCGCTCAAAGCCTTCGATCTCTCCCAGGATTCTCAACGTCTCCTGATAAAACATCTCACCCTTGCTGGTCAGCCCAAACCCGCCGCGCCCACGATGACACAAGGTGATGCCCAATTGGCTTTCCAACTGGCTCATATAGGTGCTGATGGCTGACGTTGACAGATTCAGTTCACGCTGTGCCGCCGCAAAGCCCTGGCTCTGGACAACAGTCGCGAAAATTCTGAGTAGACGAATATCGTGCAGCGCATTGGCCATGGACAGGATCCGTTGTCTTATTTTTTTCAGCCTATCCGATAGTTTAGAAATCTCTGAACTGATTTTTTGCACGTGCCGATTTTTCAGGCGCTGTTTCCTTCACACAATCGGGCCATCGTTTCGCAGGCAGGAGATCGATTGTGGAGAAAAAACTTCATCAACCGCTGGGTGGTAACGAGATGCCACGCTTTGGGGGCATCGCGACCATGCTGCGCTTGCCTCACCTCGAGTCGCCTGCCGGGCTGGACGCCGCCTTCGTTGGCGTGCCATTGGATATTGGAACATCACTGCGCTCCGGCACCCGCTTTGGTCCACGCGAAATTCGCGCCGAATCCGTCATGATCCGCCCCTACAACATGGCAACCGGCGCCGCACCATTCGATTCGCTCTCGGTGGCCGACATTGGCGATGTAGCCATCAATACCTTCAACCTTCTTGATGCCGTACGGATTATTGAAGAGGCCTATGACGGCATTCTTGAGCACAATGTCATTCCGCTCACCCTTGGAGGTGACCATACGATCACCCTGCCCATTCTCAGAGCCATGAAGAAGAAATATGGCAAGGTTGGGCTGGTTCATGTCGACGCCCATGCCGATGTGAACGACCACATGTTTGGCGAGAAGATTGCTCATGGCACTACTTTTCGCCGAGCAGTCGAAGAAGGCCTGCTGGACTGCAATCGCGTCGCGCAGATCGGACTACGTGCCCAGGGTTATACGGCAGAAGATTTCAACTGGAGCCGTGAGCAGGGATTTCGCGTTGTGCAGGCGGAAGAGTGCTGGCACACATCACTCTCTCCTCTGATGGCGGAAGTCCGGGCAAAAGTGCAAGACGGCCCTGTTTACCTGTCGTTTGACATCGACGGTATTGACCCCGCCTGGGCTCCAGGAACCGGCACCCCTGAAATAGGCGGACTGACCACCATTCAGGCACTGGAAATTATCCGCGGCTGCCACGGGCTTGATCTAGTGGGAGGCGATCTTGTGGAGGTATCTCCCCCATACGACACTACAGGCAACACCTCTCTACTGGGCGCCAACCTGCTTTATGAAATGTTGTGTGTGCTGCCTGGGGTGGTACGCCGGTAGCCACTGTAACGATAAATAAATCCGAGGAGTCCGCAAAGACTCCCGTTTGAGGCAGGTCCAGAACTTGCCTCAGGCAATCAGCCTTCCGGCCTTGCCGTACTGCCGAACACCAACCCGCGAGCGCAGTGCCTGCGGGGATAACAAAAGAAGCCATCGCTCAGTGCAGTGGCCTATAACCGTGTCGAGGCGACCATGGATAACCCTAACGGTATCACCCGTATCGAAACCTTTGGCGTCGAAAAAATCCCGGACGCCGAGCGCAATGCCACTCCTTTCGATTTGTTTCGCATGATTTTTGGTGGAGCGAATACCTTCGCTACCGCCGTGCTGGGCAGTTTTCCTATTCTTTTTGGCTTGTCTTTCGAGGCAGGCGTCTGGGCGATTCTTCTGGGCGTCATGACCGGCGCGGTTATCCTTGCGCCCATGGGCTTATTTGGCCCTATAAACGGCACGAACAATGCCGTCTCGTCTGGGGCTCATTTCGGTGTACATGGTCGCATTGTAGGCTCGTTCCTTTCCCTGCTGACCGCTATCGCATTCTTTTCACTTTCCGTATGGAGTTCAGGCGATGCCCTGATCGGAGGTGCCAAGCGCCTGATCGGTCTTCCTGAAACAGACCTGACGCTCGGACTGGCCTACGGCGTATTTGCCATACTGGTTTTGACGGTCTGCCTGTATGGCTTCCGCTTCCTGCTCTGGGTGAACAAGGTCGCGGTCGTTAGCGCCAGCGTGTTGTTCATGCTGGGAATCGCAGCCTTTGCAGGGCCGTTCGACGCAAGCTATGCCGGCACGCTCAATCCCGGCACAGAAGGCTTTTGGGCAGCGTTCATAGGCTCGGCGCTGGTTGCCATGAGTAACCCGGTCTCCTTCGGCGCCTTCCTGGGTGACTGGGCACGCTACATTCCTCGCCAGACATCTAAACTGCACATCATGCTGGCCGTGGTGCTTTCCCAGGTCGCAACGCTGATTCCTTTCCTGTTCGGTCTGGCCACGGCCAGCATCGTGGCCGTAAAAGCCCCTCAGTATATTGCTGAGAATAACTATGTGGGCGGCTTATTAGCCATCTCCCCCAGCTGGTTCTTTTTGCCCGTCTGCCTGATTGCCACCATTGGTGGAATGTCTACCGGCACCACCTCGCTCTATGGAACAGGGCTGGACATGTCCAGCGTCTTCCCTCGTGTACTGACTCGAGTACGTGCCACGCTCCTCATTGGTGTTGCGGCCATTGTATTCATCTTTATCGGCCGCTTCGCCGCCAATCTGGTTCAGAGCGTGTCGACATTTGCAGTGCTGATCATTACCTGCACCAGCCCCTGGATGATCATCATGATCATCGGACTGATCAATCGGCGCGGTTTTTACTGCCCTGACGATCTGCAGGTCTTTACTCGCGGCGAACGTGGCGGACGCTACTGGTTCCACCACGGCTGGAACTGGCGGGGCCTGGGCGCCTGGATTCCCAGCGCGGTGGTTGGGTTGCTATTCGTCAACCTGCCCGGTCAGTTCGTAGGCCCCTTAGGCGAGCTGGCAGGCGGAATTGATATCAGCCTGCCCATCACGCTAGGCATGGCCGCCCTGCTCTACAGCCTGCTGCTCCGGCTTTTTCCAGAACCGATCGAAGTCTATGGCCCTGCCTGGCTCAACGCATCTGCAACGCGCGGCGGCCCTGCGCTGATCCGCTCCAACGCCAGCCTATCCTGACCTCTGGAGTGACACCTATGAACATTGTCAGCCGAGATCAGTGGTTTGAGGTAAAGCGTGGCGCCGATGGGATCAGTCTGATCCACGAACCTTACATTCGGCCCTTTTACCGCTGCAACCTCTGGCACATTCAAGGACGAGAGCGTGATGTCCTGATCGATAGTGGTTCAGGTGTCGTCAGTCTGCGAGAGCAACTTCCCTGGCTGACCGAGCGTCCCTTGACGGCCGTGGCAAGCCATACGCATTTCGATCATATCGCTGGGCATCATGAGTTCGATGAGCGTCTGGCGCACCCTGCTGAAGCCGATATTCTCGCCCATCCCACCCGCGAGAATACCCTGGCGGCCGGGTATGTCACGGACGCCATGTTCGAGGCACACCCTGACTGCCCGCTGTGCTATGCCGAATACTGCGTCAAAGCTGCTCCGGCAACTCGCCTGATAGAGGAAGGCGACATTCTTGACCTCGGCGATCGCCACCTGGAGATCCTGCATACACCCGGGCATTCGCCTGGCGGCATCAGCCTATGGGAAGCCGCCACCGCAACGCTATTCAGCGGCGACATTATTTACGACGGGCCGCTGGTCGAGGATGCCTACCACTCGAATCTGGAAGCCTATGCCTTAAGTCTGGAGCGACTTCGACAAATGCCTATCCGCACGGTACACGGCGGGCATTTCCCCAGTTTTTCCGGTGAACGCCTGCGGTACCTGATCGACGGCTGGCTCAAGGCACATGCCTGAAGCCTCTCGTTGCCCGGCTCCTTATTCAACTGATTCTAAAGGAGGCCTTCATGGCCCTGGATATCCTTGTGATCCTCGCCTATGTAGCTGCCATGCTTTTACTAGGCTGGATCGGTATGCGCCGCGCCAAATCCCATGATGAGTTTCTAGTGGCGGGTCGCAACCTCGGCCCCACATTTTACATGGGCACTATGGCGGCTACTGTATTGGGCGGCGCCAGCACGGTAGGTACAGTGCGCCTGGGCTATGTACACGGTATCTCCGGGTTCTGGCTGTGTGCGGCGCTGGGGCTTGGCATCATTATCCTGAATCTGTTTTTGGCCAAACCGCTCCTTAAACTTCGCATCTTTACCGTGACTCAGGTGCTGGAACGGCGTTACAACACAACCGCACGCCAAGCCAGCGCCGTCATCATGGTGGCCTATGCACTTATGCTGGCAGCGACCTCGACCATTGCCATCGGTACAGTCATGCAGGTGCTTTTTGGCATTCCCTTCTGGCTGGCCGTCATGATCGGCGGCGGCGTGGTAGTGGTGTATTCCGCAATTGGAGGGATGTGGTCCCTGACACTGACGGATATCGTCCAGTTCGTCATAAAGACCGTAGGCCTGATGTTCATCCTCCTGCCGATCTGCCTGTACAGGATTGGCGGCTGGGATGAACTCGTTGCCAAGCTGCCTGCCTCTAGCTTCAGCTTTACCGCCATTGGCTGGAGCACGATCGTGACGTACTTCGTCATCTATTTCTTTGGCGTCCTGATCGGACAGGATATCTGGCAGCGGGTATTTACTGCCCGAAATGAGCGCGTCGCCCGCTATGCAGGTACTACCGCAGGCATTTATTGCGTGTTGTACGGACTAGGTGGAGCCCTGATTGGCATGACAGCCAAGGTGCTCTTACCGGATCTGGACAATGCCAACAATGCCTTTGCCGCAATCGTTCAGGCAGCCCTGCCGGATGGCATCCGGGGCCTGGTGATCGCTGCCGCTCTGGCTGCCATGATGTCTACCGCCAGCGCGGCCCTGCTGGCTGCTTCCACAGTTTTAACGGAAGACCTGATCCCGGTATTGCGTCAGGGAAGGCCGCTGACCAATCTCTCGCTCAACCGTCTGTTTACCTTACTCGTCGGACTCATCGTATTGGGTATTGCCCTGGCAGTAGACGATGTACTCAACGCGCTGACGTGCGCCTATAACCTGCTGGTTGGCGGCATGTTGATTCCCCTGATCGGCGCCATCTATTGGAAGCGAGCAACCACACCTGCCGCGATCACCAGCATGTTGTTGGGCTGTCTGACGGCACTGATCTTCATGTTCAAGGATGGCCTGGAAGCTAACACGCCCATTTATTTCAGTCTGGCGGTCAGTCTGAGCAGCTTCGTATTGCTGAGCCTTCTGGCTCGCTCCGCTCAACATGCCCTGGCAACAACCGCGCCTGAGGAGATTTAGCATGGTTACCTGCGGCCAATTTCTGGTTCGACAACTTGAAGCCTGGGGCGTGGATACGGTATTTGGCATTCCCGGTGTTCATACCGTTGAGCTTTACCGAGGCTTACCAGACGGCAGCATTCGCCATATCACGCCTCGCCATGAGCAAGGTGCAGGCTTCATGGCGGACGGTTACGCTCGCGCCAGCGGCAAGCCCGGGGTCTGCTTTGTCATTACCGGCCCCGGCGTAACCAATATCCTGACTGCCATGGCTCAAGCCTATGCAGACTCCATCCCCATGCTGGTCATTTCAAGCGTAACTACGCGGGCTCGCCTGGGGCGGAACGGTGGCTATCTGCATGAGCTGACCGATCAGCGCGCCATGACCGCCGGGGTGACAGCCTTCAGTCATACGCTGCTGGATGTCGACCAGCTGCCTGCGGTCCTGACCCAAGCCTTTGCAGTATTCGAAAGCCAAAGGCCTCGACCTGTACACATTGAACTTCCCCTCGACGTCATTACCGCGCCCGCCGATCACTTGTCCCTTGTACGCAAACCCTGCTTCAGCCGCCCGGCACCTGACCCGCAGCAGCTCGACCTGGCCGCCAAGCGACTCGGAAACGCCAAACGTCCATTGGTACTACTGGGAGGCGGCTGTATTGCCGCAGCCAGCGAAGCCAGGATTCTTGTCGATAGACTCGCAGCGCCTGCCGCTACCACTATTAATGCCAAAGGAGTACTGCCTGACCACCATCCACTGGCATTGGGGTGCAACCAGTCATTGCCCGCCGTCAGGCAACTGGCAAAAGAGGCGGATGTCATTCTGGCTATCGGGACAGAACTGGGCGAGACGGATTATGACGTGGTTTTCGATGGTGGATTCGAACTGAGTGGTGACCTGATCCGAATCGATATAGACCCTGATCAACTTACCCGTAACTACCAGCCCTGGCTGGGTATTGTCTCGGATGCAAGGACGACTATCCAAGAGCTCCTGAACAGATTGCCTCCTGACATTTTTCAGGCAACCGGTAGCGGTCGCGAGCGTGTGGCCAAGGCCCGGCGTGAGCTAGCCGACACACTGGCACCATTCAGCCACTTCCGCACACTGTTCGATACGCTTAGTCGCGCCTGTCCCGATGCCTGTTATGTAGGTGATTCAACACAGCCGGTTTATGCCGGTAACCATATCATCGAGCTGTGCTCGCCACGTCGCTGGTTCAATGCCTCTACGGGCTACGGCACCTTGGGCTATGCCTTGCCAGCCGCCATTGGAGCCAAGCTGGCCTGTCCAGATCGGCCGGTTATCTGCCTGATCGGTGACGGCGGTATCCAATTTACCCTGCCGGAGCTGGCCAGCGCCGTAGAGGCGCGTGTCGGAATCATCGTTCTCTTGTGGAATAACCAGGGATACGGTGAGATCAAGCGATACATGAAGCAGCGCGCCATTACACCGCTGGGTGTAGACATTTATACACCCGACTTTATAACGCTAGCTCAAGGCTTTGGCTGCGCAGCCGCAAAAGCCTCTGATCATCAACACCTGGAACAACTACTCCTCGATGCGCCACCCGATAGGCCCTTCCTGATAGAAATTACCGAGGCCCCTCCTTTCGCTCCAGACTAATAGAAGGCTTGCCCTGCAAGCCTTACCCACGTGCGAGGTAACGCATCCCCTCTTCCAAGCCTTCAAGGGTCAATGGGTACATATGCCCCTCAACCAATTCCTGGATGATCTGAATAGAGGATGTGTACTCCCAAACCCGCTGCGGATAGGGATTAAGCCAGATGATCTTTCGAAATTTGGCCTTGAATCGCTCCATCCAGACTGAGCCTGCTTCTTCATTCCAGTGCTCCACACTACCGCCGGGCTGAAGTACCTCGTAGGGCGCCATGGACGCATCGCCAACAAATACCACTTTGTAGTCCTCGCCATAGCGATGCAATAGATCAAGCGTAGACGTCAGCTCGCTCATCCGGCGCTGGTTGTCCTTCCAGACTGATTCATAGATGAAGTTATGGAAGTAGAAATATTCCAAATGCTTGAATTCAGTGCGGCAGGCTGAAAACAGTTCCTCACAGACCTGCACATGCATGTCCATCGACCCGCCGATATCCAGCAACAGCAAAAGCTTGACCGCATTGTGGCGCTCGGGCCGCATCTGGATATTCAGCAGTCCAGCATCGCGGGCGGTATGATCGATAGTGCCTTCGATATCAAACTCTTCCGCTGCCCCCTCCCGGGCAAACTTACGTAGACGCCGAAGAGCAACATTGATATTCCGGCGCCCGAGCTCCGCCTGATCGTCCAGGTTACGGTACTCACGTTGCTCCCAGACCTCGACGGCCTTTCCCTGCCTTTCACCTGCCTCGCCGACACGAATGCCTTCAGGGTTATACCCCCCTGAGCCGAAGGGGCTGGTGCCGCCCGTACCAATCCACTTGTTGCCACCAGCATGCTTACTTTTTTGCTCAGCCAAACGCTGCTTGAAGGTTTCAATGAGTTTGTCCAGACCACCCAATGACTGAATCTGCGCACGCTCCTCGGGCGTTAATGAGCGCTCAAAGGCTTTACGCAACCACTCATCCGGGATCAATACTTTCAGCGCCTCGTCGAGTGATTGAAGTCCGTCAAAATACGCTGAAAATGCCCTGTCGAAGCGATCAAAATGACGTTCGTCTTTGACCAGGATAGTACGTGCTAGAAAGTAAAAGGCGTCCATGTCTGCAAACACGACACCTGTCAGTAGCGCTTCATGCAGATCCAGCAACTCCCGCAGGGAAACGGGAATTCGAGCAGAACGCAACTCATGAAAAAGACTCAGCAGCATCGGCTATTCCCGGCTGGAGAACGATCAGTCATGACGCACCGGCGCTTGATACCACGACGGCTGGGCCTCGGTAAAAATCTCATCGACAGGCAAGGCACCAAGCGCGGAATCCAATGATCCTAGCGCCAACCCCAGCGTATCCCGGCCATCCCGCAAGAACTGTAGATTCGACCCGCACCGCTGGCAGAACGTACGAACCACCTCTGGAGACGAACGGTAGGCTGCAACATCTGCTTCACCGGTCGTGAAACGAAAGCTTTTCTTAGACACAGTCGTATACGTAGCAAAGGCCGCACCATGGGCCTTGCGGCACATCGAGCAGTGGCAGTGGGTGGCTTTTGCAAGCGAAGTATCGACCTCATAAGTCACCGCACCGCATAGACAGCTACCCTTGAGCATAGGACCTCCTTGATTATCGATAGCCGTTTCGCCGCGTCATGAAAGCCAGGCGCTCAAGCAGCTGAACATCCTGCTCGTTTTTGACCAAGGCCCCGGCAAGCGGCGGAATAGCCTTGCGAGGGTCTCGTTCACGCAGAACCGACTCACCGACATCATCGGCCATCAACAGCTTCAACCAATCGACCAGCTCTGACGTGGAAGGCTTTTTCTTGAGTCCAGGCACCTGACGGATATCAAAGAACACCTCCAGCGCCTCATTGACCAGCGTCTGGCTGATATTCGGAAAATGCACCTCCACAATACGCTTTAACGTATCGTGGTCAGGAAACGCAATGTAATGGAAGAAGCAGCGACGCAGAAAGGCATCAGGTAGCTCCTTCTCGTTATTGGACGTAATGATAATGATGGGACGATGCTGGGCACGAACCGTTTCGCCTGTTTCATATACATAAAACTCCATGCGATCCAGCTCTTGCAGCAGATCGTTTGGAAACTCAATGTCCGCCTTGTCGATCTCGTCAATCAACAGAACGACCCGCTCCTGCGCATCGAATGCCTCCCAAAGCTTGCCTTTCTTGATGTAGTTGGCAACGTCATGAACCTTGTCGACACCCAACTGGGAATCGCGCAGCCGGCTGACGGCATCGTATTCGTACAGCCCTTGATGCGCTTTCGTAGTGGACTTGATATGCCAGGTGATCAATTGTGTACCAAGAGCCTGCGCCAGCTGCTCAGCCAACAGCGTCTTGCCAGTACCAGGCTCCCCTTTTATCAGCAGCGGACGCTGCAAGGTGATGGCTGCGTTTACAGCCAATTGGAGATCAGCGGTTGCTACGTAATCCGCCGTACCTTCAAATTTCATGGGCAACCCTCGGGATTGATCAACAGGACGTGATAATAGGCATAAAGCACAGGCGATACACTAACCCCGATCCTCATACTGAGCGCTGAATGCCTGAATGAAAGCATTCCGCAGGATGGAAAAGAACGCCTGTAGAGGACTGATATCCTGCTGCTTGACGCTGCCCTGCAATTCAACTCGAGTCGCGAACTGATCCTTACGCTGATTTTTCAAAAGGGTTTGACTTCCTCCTACCACGGCTTCCCACAGCCCGCGGAAAAATCCTTTGTCTTTATTTTCTACATCCTGACGCCAATCGAAGACGTCGACATTCTTGAACAAGGGTTTGATGTAGCCGCTGAGCTGTCCATTATCAGCCCTGGCATCAATGACCAGATCACCACTACCGGACTTGAAGTCAAACTTGCCATACGCCTTGGCAAAGTCATTTATTTTGGGCAGGTCTACCTGCGTTACCCTCAGCCGAAACAGGAAGTCACTAAAGTCGCTGAAGGGGTCGAACTCTGCCGAGGTTTCCAGCGGTGCATTATCCAGCACAGTGGCCTTGCCTTCGAAACGCGCTACCCGCTTGCCTTGTGCATCGGCCGCATTGGTCAGGTTGTAAAGGCTGGCGTTTACCTGGGTTGCTTGTAGATTGACGGGGGGTGATGAGTTGAAATTACGGAAACTGAGCGTGCCATCCTCTACACGCACCTCATTTAAGGTGATCGAGATGATCTTCTCCAACTGAGCACGCCAGTCCGTACCCTCACCTGTCTGAGAGGACTGCGGATCATCGCCGCCGTCGACAAAGTTAAGTTCGGGGCGCTCGAAAATAATCCTCCCGACAATGGCGTGATCTTCCCATAACGCTCTTCCGCTCACGGCAATGTCGATGCTGGGCGCGTCCAGAAACGGTACGGGTACCTTGCCTGTCACCTTTTCGATCTTGAGTCCATCGATACGGTAAGCGCCCCGCCACCACGCCAGATCGACATCGGCAATATGTCCCCGATAATCGCCCATGTCCGCTAACTTGGTATTGAGGTAATGTCGTATGACATAAGGCATGGCGAGCTGCACGATAACCAACAGGGCAACTATGCTCAAGATGACAAGTGCAGGCGTTTTATAGCGCAGTTTCATGGCTCGGTTCCCTCTGGCATGTCTTTCATGGACCGACCATGCCAGTGTCAGTTTCCTTGGACTGGACGCCTTGACGCCATAGCCTTAGGCTGAACTCATATTTGTTGACCCATGCAGGGATCTTTAGATGAGCCGAATTTTCGCTGATAACGCACAATCCATTGGCAACACACCTCTGGTTTACATCAATCGCCTTGGGCCTAAAGGGGTCACTATTCTGGCCAAGATCGAAGGCCGTAACCCGGGCTACTCAGTGAAATGCCGAATCGGCGCCAACCTTATCTGGGATGCGGAGGCCAACGGCAAGCTCAAGCCCGGCATGACCCTGATCGAACCTACGTCCGGCAATACCGGCATTGGTCTCGCTTATGTTGCAGCAGCCCGTGGATACAAGCTCATCCTGACCATGCCCGCCTCGATGAGCCTGGAGCGTCGCAAGGTTCTCAAGGCACTAGGTGCCGAGCTGGTACTGACAGAGCCCGCCAAAGGCATGAAGGGCGCGATTGAAAAAGCCAAAGAAATTGCGGAAAGCGATCCTTCTCGCTACTTCATGCCCCAGCAATTCGAAAACCCGGCCAACCCGGCCATTCATGAAAAAACCACTGGCCCGGAAATCTGGAACGACACCGATGGCGCGGTGGATGTCCTGGTGGCGGGTGTTGGTACCGGCGGCACACTGACCGGTATTTCCCGCTTTATCAAAAACACCAAGGGCAAGCCTATCCTGTCAGTAGCGGTAGAGCCGGAGAGTTCGCCTGTTATCACCCAGACCATGGCCGGACAGGAAGTCAAACCCAGCCCTCACAAGATCCAGGGGATCGGCGCTGGCTTCGTACCGAAAAATCTGGATCTTTCCATGGTGGATCGAGTGGAACGCGTCAGTGACGATGAGTCCAAGACCATGGCCCAACGGCTTATGCGTGAGGAAGGTATCCTCTGTGGCATCTCGTGTGGAGCCGCCATGGCGGCGGCCGTACGCCTTGCCCGTGAACCCGCCATGCAGGGAAAGACAATCGTTGTCATCCTACCTGACTCCGGTGAACGCTATCTGTCCACCATGCTGTTTGACGGCTTGTTCAGCGAACAGGAAACCGTCCAGTAACCTCATTCGGCCCGCCACCGGCGGGCCTTTTCGTTTCTCCCTGCCCTACTTTCGGCTGCTAGAACGGCACTGGCAGCTGAGCTACTATCGCGTTAGAGCGTAAAAAATTTCACACAGGGAATGAATATGCCGAACACATCCTATCCGAACTCCTACTATGCGGCCTCTGCTCATCCTGCGCCCAAGCGCCCCATGCTTGAAGGTGAACGCATTGCTGACGTTTGTATTGTCGGCGCTGGCTATACCGGTCTTTCCACTGCCATTGCACTGCTTGAGCGAGGCTACAGCGTTGTAATTCTCGAGGCCGCCAGGGTAGGTTTTGGTGCATCCGGCCGCAACGGCGGCCAGATCGTCAACAGTTATAGCCGGGATATTGATGTTATCGAGCGAACCTTGCCTGCCCGTGAAGCGCAACTGATCGGTCAAATGGCCTTCGAAGGCGGACGTATCATCAGAGAACGAGTCAACCGTTATGGTATTCAGTGCGACCTGAAGAACGGTGGCGTTTTCGCGGCTTTCAACGCCCGACAGATACAACATCTGGAAGCTCAGCAAGCCCTTTGGGCTCGCCATGGGCACCATGAACTAGAAATGCTGGATAAAAGAGCCATTGAGCAAGTCGTAGGCACCCATCGATATGCCGGGGGTATGCTGGATCGTAGCGGCGGTCATATCCACCCCCTTAATCTCGCTCTAGGAGAAGCAGACGCCGTTGAGTCATTGGGCGGGACTATTTACGAACAGACACCTGCCGTACGCATCGAGCGTGGCCCTAAGCCTGTTGTACATACTCCACAAGGTTGTGTAAGAGCGACGTATGTTGTGGTAGCCGGTAATGCTTATCTGGGTAATCTCATTCCAGAGCTGGCAGCCAAATCCATGCCTTGTGGAACGCAAGTGATTGCCACCGAACCCCTCTCTGAGGAAACGGCAAAACGATTACTTCCTCAAGACTATTGTGTCGAGGATTGCAACTACCTTCTAGATTATTATCGCCTCTCGGCTGATCGTCGACTCATATATGGCGGTGGCGTTATATACGGCGCACGTGATCCTGCCGATGTGGAAAAAATCATACGCCCTAAGATGGCAAAAACCTTTCCAGAACTGGCCAACGTCAAGATTGATTATGCCTGGACCGGTAATTTCCTATTGACTCTGTCCCGCCTCCCTCAGGTAGGCCGCCTGGGCGACAATATCTATTATTCGCAAGGTTGCAGCGGACATGGCGTTACGTTTACCCATCTGATCGGTACCGTGCTTGGTGAGGCACTGGCAGGGCACGCTGAGCGCTTTGATGCATTCGCCCGGCTACCCCACTACCCCTTCCCTGGCGGCCGTCTTTTCCGCGTTCCATTTACCGCCCTGGGCGCCTGGTACTACGATATTCGCGACAAATTTAATGTTTAAACAAGAAACCCCGCCGAAGCGGGGTTTCTTTTACTTACCTGTCAGAAATCAAAGATTCTTGATTTCTGCCTTGGACTCCAATGCACGGCGGTAAGCCGCAAAGTCCTCTTGGCCACTGCGTGAAGAGAGGAAACGGCGATACATAGCCTTTTCTTCGTCAGTAAAGGTGCCCTGCGGAACGCTGACACCCGTCAAGCGAATAACCATGTAGGTCCCATCAGCCAGATTGACTCCTGCATAAGTCGGCTTGGAATTGTCTCCAGGCTTATTCATGCGGAACACCTGTTGGAGTACTACCGGGTCAACGCCCTCCTGATTACGTGTAGCAGCCTCGACGACTTTCCAGTCTTTGATCGAATTGGCCTTGCCTGCCTTCAGGTCAGCAATCAACGTCTCGCCCTGCTGACGAGCAGTCTCAGCTATCTTCTGCTTGGTCAGCGTGCTGCGGATATTGTCTTTGACATCATCAAAGCTCTGCTGAGCAGGCTTGCGATGCTCCTTAACGCGCAGGATGACAGCCGTTTCATCGTCCAACTGGATAGCATTGCTATTGGCACCATCCTCCAGCACTTCGGGACTGAAAGCAGCCTGGACAACCTGACGATTGGCAATAATCCCTTCTTCGCCGCCCTCACGTCCGAATGGCTTGCTGGTTTGCACTTTCAAGCCTTGCTCTTGAGCAGGCTGACTAAGATCTGAAGCTTCAAACGCTGCGCTTTCAAGATTGCGGGTAGCATCTACAAAAAGGCGATCAGCCTCGCGAGCCTTGAGTTCAGCCTCAAGACGCGGCTTCATGCTCTCCAACGAAGGTACTTTGGCTTCCTGAACGCCAAGCAGCTTGATCAGATGCCATCCAAATGTCGAATGTACGGGAGCAGAAACGTCTCCCTTGTTCAAACCATACAAGGCCTCTTCAAAAGCAGGGTCATACACCCCTCGCCCAGCATAACCGAGCTCACCGCCCTTGTTGGCCGAACCAGGATCCTGAGAGAACTTCTTGGCTAGCGAAGCAAAATCCTCCCCCTTGTCCAGACGAGTTTTGATTTCATCAATCTTGGCCTTGGCCTGCTCGTCACTCACCTTGTCGTTCACTTCGATCAGGATATGAGCGGCGTTACGCTGTTCGGAAAGGTTAGCGGTTTCCGACTGATAAAGGGCCTGAAGGTCTTCTTGCTTGACCTGCGCCTTATCGGCAAAAGCGCTTTTCTTTAGCTCGATATAATCAATGACCACCTGATCAGGCGTCATGAATTCGCTACGATGATCGTCATAGTAGCCTTGTAATTCATCATTGGTGACTGCAACTTTCGAAGCATCCGCTTTAACCGCATGGGTTGCGAAGTCTCGAGTTTGCCGTTCCAAAGCTGCGAATGCATTCAATTCGGCATCGGTTACAAAACCGGTACCTGCAATACCCGCCCTGAGTTGCCCCATGAGCATCTCCTGCTTCAGCATCTCGCGAAACTGAAGACGTGAGTAACCCATCTGGGCAATGGTCTGGTCAAAACGCTGGGCATTGAATTGCCCATCAACCTGGAACTCAGGTGTTTGAAGTATGAGCTGGTCCAAAGCCGCTTCAGAAAAAGCAAACTTGTTCGACTTGGCATCCTGAAGCAATAGCTCGCGCTCGATCAGGGCCTTTAGAGCCGCGTCGCGTAACCGTTTTTCATCCAGAAGAGCAGGATCGAAATTAGGGCCCAGACGCTGCGCCAGAGAGCGACGTTGCATCTCCACAGCCTGATTGAGATCGGTCTGGCGTATTTCCTCACCATTTACCAGTGCTACGGCACCTTGGTGGCTACCGGCGCGAATGATCGCCTCGAATCCGGTCAATGCCATCAGCAAGATAATGACGCCAATGATGACCTTGGCTATCCAGCCTTGTGAATGTTCCCTGATGTTCTGCAGCATGCGCCCCCCAAAACGGCTGCATCTGGCCAAAGGCTAGGCAGCATGGGTGAATTGCGAATAGAGAAAAGGCGCATCAGAGGATGCGCCTTCTGTTAAACGGGGCTTTGGCGAGTCTTCGTGCGGAATGAACCAAACGGTATCACGTGCTAGAACTCAACAGACAGACGTCTATTGAAACCAAAACCCTTAAGCACTCAGTTCACAGCATCCTTGAGCGCTTTGCCGGGCTTGAAACCAGGGATCTTGGCAGCTTCGATTTCGATCGGCTTGCCAGTCTGCGGATTGCGGCCAGTGCGTGCTGCACGCTCTTTGACAGCGAAAGTGCCGAAACCGACAAGCACAACCGGATCACCGCTCTTCAGGGCACCAGTGATAGATTCGATCACTGCGTCCAAAGCGCGCCCAGCTACAGCTTTCGGGATATCAGCAGATGCAGCAACGGCATCGATCAGTTCCGACTTGTTCACTCTAAGTCCCCTTGTTCATTTCTGATAAGAATATATTACGTGTGTAGGCAAAAATGGATGCTGTGAGGCATGCCCGACACTTGAAGAGCCGCTTTATACCAAGGGCTCAAAAAAAGTGTCAAGGAAGCTCTGGCTAGTGCGTGCTGATTCTATCTTTTGAATCCTGCTCGCGCTTTTCTTCATTCGTGACTATTTCAGGAGCCGCATCTGGCAAGGGCTCCGGCGCATATTGCAGCGCAACCTGAAGGACCTCGTCAATCCATTTGACAGGCTTAATCACCAAATCGGCCTTAATATTGTCCGGAATGTCGCGCAGATCGCGTACATTCTCCTCCGGAATGACCACCGTACGGATTCCCCCGCGATGTGCCGCCAGTAATTTCTCCTTCAAACCACCAATGGCCAGTACCTGGCCACGCAGCGTAATCTCACCTGTCATGGCTACATCAGCACGCACCGGGATCCGGGTAGCAGCCGACACCAGCGCGGTGCACATACCGATACCAGCACTTGGACCATCTTTGGGTGTAGCGCCTTCTGGTACGTGAATGTGGATATCGTGCTTCTCATGGAAGTCTTTAGTGATACCCAAACTCTTGCCACGGCTACGCACAACCGTCAGTGCTGCAGTAATGGATTCCGCCATTACATCGCCCAGCGAGCCGGTCTTGATCAGCTGCCCTTTGCCGGGCACTACTGCCGCCTCGATTGTCAGCAACTCACCACCTACCTGAGTCCATGCAAGACCTGTCACTTGTCCAATCTGGTCCTGCTGCTCTGCGAGACCGTAACGGAACTTGCGTACGCCCAAGTAATGCTCAAGCGCCTCACTGCTTACTACCGCCTGCTGAGATGCTTTTTCCTTCGCATGCTCCTTAACGATCTTGCGGCAGACCTTAGCCACTTGACGCTCAAGACTACGGACACCTGCTTCGCGGGTGTAATAACGCACCATATCTCTTAGAGCCGATTCATCAAAGGTTACTTCGGCCTTTTTCAAACCGTTGGCCTTGACCTGCTTGGGTATCAGGTATTTGGTCGCAATGTTGACCTTTTCGTCTTCTGTATAACCTGGCAGGCGAATCACTTCCATACGATCCAGCAGCGGTGCTGGAATATTCATGGAGTTAGCCGTACACAAGAACATGACGTCGGACAGGTCGTAATCAACTTCCAGATAGTGATCATTAAAGTTATGGTTCTGCTCTGGATCCAATACCTCCAGCAAAGCAGAAGCAGGATCACCACGCATGTCGTTACCCATCTTGTCGATTTCATCGAGCAGGAACAATGGGTTACGCACGCCAACCTTGGTCATCTTTTGAATCAAACGACCAGGCATGGAGCCGATATACGTACGACGATGGCCACGAATCTCAGCCTCATCACGCACACCACCCAGGGCCATACGAACGAACTTGCGGCCAGTGGAGCGCGCGATGGACTCAGCTAGAGACGTCTTACCTACCCCAGGCGGACCAACCAGGCACAATACCGGGCCACGTACTTTCTTGACTCGTTTCTGGACAGCGAGATACTCCAGAATCCTATCTTTGACTTCCTCAAGACCGTAGTGATCTTCATCAAGAATGTCTTCGGCCTTGCTCAGATCCAAACGGACCTTGCTTTCCGCCTTCCATGGGACATTCACAAGCCAGTCAATGTAGGAACGTACTACTGTAGCCTCGGCAGACATGGGAGACATCTGCTTGAGCTTGTTCAGCTCTGCATTGGCCTTGGCCAACGCTTCCTTAGTCAGACCGGCATTGTCGATGCGCTTTTTCAGGTCATCGATTTCACTGTGGCCTTCGTCGATGTCGCCCAGCTCTTTCTGAATGGCCTTCATCTGCTCATTCAGATAATACTCGCGCTGGCTACGCTCCATCTGCTTCTTGACGCGACCACGGATCCGCTTCTCGACCTGTAACAGATCGATTTCTGCGTCCAGCAACGCCAGAACGTGCTCGACTCGCTCAGCAAGATCTACGATCTCAAGGATTTCCTGCTTCTGCTCAAGCTTAAGCGCCATATGGGCTGCCATCGTATCGACCAGGCGACCTGGATCGTCGATACCATTAAGTGAAGACAGCACCTCTGCTGGCACTTTCTTGCCCAGCTGGACATATTGCTCGAACTGGCTCATCAGGCTACGAGCAAAGACTTCCGACTCGCGGTCTGCCGCTTCGGTATCCTCAATCAGCTGAACCTCAGCGCGAGAATAACCCTTGGCCTCAACAAAACGCTCAATGTTGCCGCGCTGCTCACCCTCTACCAGCACTTTAACAGTGCCATCAGGAAGTTTGAGCAGTTGCAAGACAGTGGCAACGGTACCCATGCGGTACAGGCCATCGGAGTCTGGATCATCGTCGGTAGGATTCTTTTGCGCAAGCAGTAGGATCTGCTTGTCGCTGGCCATGGCAGCTTCCAGGGCCTCAACAGATTTTTCACGCCCAACAAAGAGCGGAATTACCATGTGCGGATACACCACTACATCACGCAGTGGTAAAAGAGGCAATTCAATCGTTTTATTCATGGTTTCAGCTCTTGGCATTCGACTGGCCGCATAGAAACGACCGTATGGCATGTTTTTCTAACATGCGGCCTGATCGATCAGAAAACAAGGCTAACTAATGCGAAGGGCCCCGCAGGGCCCCTTTTTATTTATGCATCCGGTGCCGCTTTGACCGGGTCGTTGTTTTCGTAAATCAACAACGGTTGGGAAGTACCCTCAATGACGCTCTCATCGATGACGACTTTGCTGACCTCCTTCTGAGAAGGAATCTCATACATCGTATCGAGCAGAACGCCCTCGAGTATGGACCGTAGACCACGTGCGCCTGTTTTACGTTCCAATGCCTTGCGGGCCACTGCCTTCAAAGCGTCTGGACGGAACTCGAGATCCACCTCTTCCATTTCGAAGAGTTTGCCATACTGCTTGGTCAGTGCATTCTTGGGCTCGGTCAGAATCTGCATGAGCGCCGCTTCGTCAAGTTCATCTAGCGTTGCGATTACAGGCAAACGACCAACGAACTCTGGGATAAGACCAAACTTGACCAGATCTTCAGGCTCGGCATCACGAAGTGACTCACCGATTTTCTTGCCCAATTCCTGGCTACGGACTTCAGCATTGAAACCAATTCCGCCCGCCTTGGTAGAACGGCTCTGGATGACCTTTTCCAATCCGGCAAATGCACCGCCACAGATAAACAGGATGTTACGCGTATCCACCTGCAGGAACTCCTGCTGAGGATGCTTGCGTCCGCCCTGCGGGGGTACTGAGGCTACCGTACCTTCAATCAGCTTGAGCAGAGCCTGCTGCACGCCCTCACCCGATACATCTCGAGTAATAGAGGGGTTATCAGACTTGCGCGAAATCTTGTCGATCTCATCGATATAGACGATGCCCATCTGGGCTTTTTCAACATCGTAATCGCACTTCTGCAAAAGCTTCTGAATAATATTTTCAACGTCCTCACCCACGTAACCTGCTTCGGTTAACGTAGTGGCGTCCGCAATGGTAAACGGTACGTTCAACAGACGTGCCAGCGTTTCAGCCAGCAAAGTCTTACCGGAACCTGTCGGTCCAATAAGCAGAATATTACTCTTGCCCAACTCAACGTCATCTTTCTTCTCACGTTGGTTGAGACGCTTGTAGTGGTTGTATACCGCTACAGCCAATACTTTCTTGGCACGTTCCTGACCAATCACGTACTGATCAAGAATCGTACTGATTTCTTTAGGTGCTGGAAGTTTATGTGCACTGTTTTCGGCCTGGGCTTCCTGTACTTCCTCACGGATGATGTCATTGCACAGGTCGACACATTCATCGCAAATAAAGACTGAGGGACCGGCAATCAACTTACGCACTTCATGCTGGCTCTTGCCGCAGAAAGAGCAATACAACAGCTTGCCGTTGTCGTCACCGTTGCGAGTATCTGTCATTCGATCAATCCAATCGGGTTACTTACAGGAACAAGATGAAGGCAAATCTATGCATTTTCAAGCCTGCCACTCAGTAATCATGACTTAGTGGCAGGCTTGCCGGCTCAAGCGGGAATATTGCGCTTTTCCAACACCTTGTCGATCAAGCCGTATTTCACAGCCTCATCACCGCTCATGAAGTTATCGCGATCGGTATCACGGGCGATAACATCCATGGGTTGACCCGTATGATGGGCCAACACTTTGTTTAGACGCTCACGGATCGTCAAAATTTCACGCGCGTGAATTTCGATGTCCGATGCCTGACCCTGGAAGCCACCCAAGGGCTGGTGGATCATCATACGAGAGTGAGGCAGACAGTAGCGTTTGCCGGCAGTACCACCTGCTAGTAGCAAGGCACCCATACTGCACGCCTGGCCTACGCAGATTGTCGAGACATCGGGCTTAATGAACTGCATGGTGTCATAGATAGACATACCAGCTGTCACCGAACCACCAGGTGAGTTGATGTAGAGGTGAATATCCTTGTCAGGGTTCTCCGCTTCCAGAAACAGAAGCTGAGCGACCACCAGGTTGGCCATATAGTCTTCGACCTGGCCTACCAGGAAAATCACCCGCTCCTTGAGCAGACGCGAGTAGATATCATACGCGCGCTCGCCACGAGCAGATTGTTCGACCACCATGGGCACCAGGCCGCCAGCGGCTTGAACTTCGGGCATTGTTTGCATGAACGAATTGCGGGACATGTCCTGCGATCACTCCCTATCAGGATGGTCTTGCCTTAAGACGCATAAGCCAGCACGAGGCTGGCTTATGTGATTCGAGGCGGGTAAAGATCAGGCTGCTTGCGGGGCCTCGGCCGGTTTGACCGCGTCCTCGTAGGAAACCTGCTTATCGGTCACTTTAGCCTTTTCAAGAACAGTATCTACGACTTGTTCTTCGAGTACAACCGAACGCACTTCGTTCAATTGCTGCTCGTTCTGGTAGTACCAGGCAACGACCTGCTCAGGCTCCTGGTAGGCAGAGGCCATTTCCTCGATCAGTGCACGTACACGCTCGTCGTCAGGCTTGAGCTCGAACTGCTTGACCATTTCCGCAATGATCAGACCCAGAACAACACGGCGCTTAGCCTGCTCGGTAAACAGCTCAGCCGGCAGTTGATCGGGCTTGATGTTGCCACCGAACTGCTGAACAGCCTGAACACGCAGACGATCAACTTCGCTGTTGATCAGAGCGGCTGGAACTTCGATCGGGTTAGCAGCAATAAGGCCATCCATAACTTGGTTCTTGACCTTGTTCTTGATCGCCTGACGCAGCTCACGGTCCATGTTCTTGCGAACTTCAGCACGGAAGCCTTCCAGAGTAGACTCCTGAACGCCGAACTGAGCAAAGAACTCTTCGTTCATTTCAGGTAGCTGCGGAGCAGAAACCTTGGTTACCTTCACACTGAACTCGGCAGTCTTGCCAGCCAGATCCAGGTTCTGATAATCCTCCGGGAAGGTCAGATTAAGCACACGCTCTTCGCCCGCCTTTGCACCCACCAGGCCTTCCTCGAAGCCCGGAATCATGCGGCCGGAGCCCAGCACCAGCTGAGTACCGTTTGCAGAGCCGCCCTGGAAGGCTTCACCGTCGATCTTGCCTACGAAATCGATAGTGACCTGATCATCGTTGGCCGCTTCGCGGTCGACTTCCTCATAACGAGTGTTCTGCTTACGCAAAATCTCAAGCATGTTATCCAGATCGCTATCAGCGACTTCGGACTGCAGACGCTCAACCTGAATGTCTTCCAGGCCTTTCACTTCAAACTCAGGGAATACTTCGAATGTAGCGACGTATTCAAGGTCTTTACCTTTTTCGTAAGCCTTGGGCTCAACAGAAGGAGCACCTGCCGGGTTCAGTTTTTCCTGAACGATGGCTTCGTAGAATGTTTCTTGAATCAGATCACCAAAGGCTTCCTGACGAGCGCTGGCTTCGTAGCGCTGACGAATAACACTCATCGGCACCTTACCAGGACGGAAACCAGGCACTTTCACGCGGCGAGCAGTTTGCTGCAGACGCTTGGCGACTTCGGTCTCGATACGCTCGGCCGGCACGCCTACGGTCATTCGGCGCTCAAGAGCGGAGGTGCTTTCAACAGAAACTTGCATGGATAATCCTCATGGCACAGACATAGGCCGGCCGTTCCGGCCCCCAGAAACAGGGCAAGCATTCTAGAGGTAGAGGATACGGAAGTCATCCTGCATAAAGCAGGTATTGGTCACCAAGCATGAAAAAAGCCTGCAACCCCTCTCGCTCATACCCGAAACATGCCAGCCATTTTCAAGGCAAAAAAAAACCGACATCGCTGTCGGCTTTTTCACTATGGTGCGGACGGAGAGACTCGAACTCTCACACCTTGCGGCGCTGGAACCTAAATCCAGTGTGTCTACCAATTCCACCACATCCGCGTAACACTTAAAACGAACATCAGGCATTAATAATGCCTGATGTTCTCAATATGGGGTGGACGATGGGAATCGAACCCACGACACCAGGAGCCACAATCCTGTGCTCTACCAACTGAGCTACGCCCACCATATTGCATTGCTTGCGCCGAACCGCCAGTGGCGCGCCCGGCAGGACTCGAACCTGCGACCATCCGCTTAGAAGGCGGATGCTCTATCCAGCTGAGCTACGGGCGCTTTATTGCGCAGCAACCGTTGCTTACGAAACAGCCTCCTAAGAAGCTGAGCCGGTTCGCATCGCCTTCTCATTTCGTTTCAGGCTGTGCTCGGCAAGCGGGGCGTATATTACGAATGACTCGACCACTCGTCAACAATTTTTTTAAAAAAATTAAGAAGATAGGTTAACTACCCTTTCACCAAGGCTTCTTCCTTTAGTGCGTACATGCGAAAATAAGCATCCTTCTTCCATTAGCAAGACCTATCTGCATATGACTGCTCAACTGATCGACGGTAAAGCGATCGCCGCTTCTCTCCGCCAAGAAATTGCCCAACGCGTTGCCCAGCGGCGTCAACACGGGTTACGCGCCCCTGGCCTGGCAGTCATTCTGGTAGGTGACGACCCAGCTTCCACGGTATACGTTACTCACAAAAGAAAGGACTGCGAGGAAGTAGGCTTTGTATCCAGGGCGTACGACCTTCCCAGCACCACCACACAGCAGGAGTTGGAAGCGCTGATTGACTCACTGAACGCAGATGCTGCAGTTGACGGCATCCTGCTTCAGCTTCCCCTACCCGCTCACCTTGATGCTTCCAATCTGCTTGAGCGCATCAGTCCCGACAAGGATGTTGATGGTTTCCATCCGTTCAATATAGGTCGACTCGCTCAACGCATACCCCTGCTCCGCCCCTGTACGCCCAAGGGCATCATGCGTCTACTGGAAAGTATAGGGGCAGACCTGTACGGCATGAATGCAGTGGTGGTAGGCGCCTCCAACATTGTCGGTCGCCCCATGGCGCTGGAGCTACTCTTGGGCGGCTGTACAGTAACAGTTACTCATCGTTTCACCCGTGATCTGGCCGCTCATGTCAGCCAGGCCGACCTGGTGGTTGTGGCGGCAGGCAAACCAGGCCTGGTGAAGGGGGAGTGGATCAAGAAAGGCGCTATCGTCATTGACGTAGGCATCAACCGCCAGGCAGATGGAAAACTGGTTGGCGATGTCGAATACGAAACAGCTCTGGAACGCGCCAGCTGGATCACGCCTGTTCCTGGCGGTGTTGGCCCCATGACGCGTGCCTGCCTGCTGGAGAACACGCTCTATGCAGCTGAACAGCTGCATGCCGAATAAAAATATCTCCCCATAAAAAAGGCCGCTAATGCGGCCTTTTTTATATCAGGTGAACTCAGTTGGCCAAACGCCACGTCGTTCCACCTTTACCATCCTCAAGCACGACACCCATGGCTGTCAGCTCATCGCGAATACGATCCGACTCCGCCCAGTTCTTTGCTGCTCGCGCATCCAGACGCGCCTGAATCAGGCGATCTACGGCCGCTTCGTCAACCTTGCCCTCCGCACCTGCGCGTAGATACTCATCCGGCTCCAGCTGTAGAACACCCAGCACTTCAGCCATCTGCTTGAGTCGAGAGGCAAGGCCAGCGGCAGCTTGAATATCCTGGTCTCGCAGACGATTGACCTCACGGACCATTTCAAACAGGACCGCACAGGCCTCTGGCGTGTTGAAGTCGTCATCCATTGCGGCCGCGAAACGCTCCACATAGGGCTCACCGCCAGCAGGCGATGCCTGCGGTAGACCTTTCAAGGCGTGATAGAAGCGATCCAACGCGCCGCGTGCTTCACGGAGGCTTTCTTCAGAATAATTGATCGGGCTGCGGTAATGACTGGAAACCAGCAAATAACGAACGACTTCCGGGTGGTATTTCTCCAGCACCTCGCGGATGGTGAAGAAGTTGCCCAGGGACTTGGACATCTTTTCGCCATCCACCCGTACAGCCCCAGCATGCATCCAGGATGCCGCATATGTTTTTCCCGTAGCGGCCTCACTCTGAGCGATTTCGTTTTCATGATGGGGGAAAACGAGGTCAGGGCCTCCGCCGTGAATATCAAACGTATCACCCAGGCAGCATGTAGACATGACCGAGCATTCAATATGCCAACCGGGACGACCCGCCCCCCATGGTGACTCCCAGCTGGGCTCACCCGGCTTGGCAGCCTTCCACAAGACAAAGTCCAGAGGATCTTCCTTGGACTCATCTACCTCAATACGGGCCCCAATCCGGAGATCTTCAATCTTTTTGCGTGACAGTTTGCCGTATCCCGCAAAACGCCCTACACGGTAATATACATCTCCGTTTCCAGGCGCATAGGCATAACCTTTGTCTATCAAGGTCTGGATCATAGTGAACATGCCAGGAATATGATCAGTCGCACAGGGCTCAACGTCTGGACGCTGAACACCCAGCCGGGTTTCATCCTGATGCATCGCTTCGATCATACGTCCAGTCAGGTCTTTGAACGTTTCGCCATTTTCCTGCGCACGGCGAATGATCTTGTCGTCAATGTCTGTAATGTTGCGTACGTAGGTCAGGTTGTAACCTGACTTGCGCAGCCATCGAGCCACGACGTCAAATGCCACCATCACACGTGCATGACCAATATGACAGAAGTCATAGACTGTCATACCGCACACGTACATACGGACATTATTGCCCTCGAGCGGCTTGAACGTTTCCTTGGTCTTGGTGAGCGTGTTGTAGATCGCAAGTGGCATTATTGCCCCCAGGAGTCGCGTAAGGTGACGGTACGATTGAAGACCGGAGCACCCGGCTTTGAGTCTTTCAGATCGACACAGAAGTAACCTTCACGCTCGAACTGAAAACGGTCCTCTGGCTGGGCCTGCGCAAGCGATGGCTCAGCACGGCACCCAGTCAGCACCTGCAGCGATTCCGGATTGATATTATCCAGGAAGGTCTGCCCCTCTTCCGCTTTCTCAGGTTGCGGCGAACGGAACAGACGATCGTACAGGCGAACCTCACACTCAACACTGCCTTCGACAGGCACCCAGTGAATGACACCCTTTACCTTGCGGCCTTCAGGGTTCTTCCCGAGGGTTTCAGGATCATACGAGCAACGCAGTTCGACGATATTGCCCGCCTCATCCTTGATAACCTCATCGGCGCGAACAACATAACTTCCCCGTAGACGAACTTCGCCATTTGGCTCAAGGCGCTTGTACCCCTTGGGCGGATCGATCATGAAGTCATCGCGGTCGATGTAGAGCTCACGTGTAAACGGTAGCGTACGCATCCCCATGTCTTCCTTCGGATGACGTGGCAGCTCCAACTGCTCCACTTTGCCCTCAGGATAATTGGTAATGACAACCTTGAGCGGCCGCAGTACACACATGGCCCGAGGCGCATTTCGGTCCAGATCTTCCCGGATGCTGAACTCAAGCATGGCGATATCGACTACACCATTGGAGCGAGCAACGCCTACCATCTCGCAGAAATTACGAATGGAGGCCGGTGTATAACCGCGACGGCGATAGCCAGACAGCGTAGACATGCGCGGATCATCCCAGCCGTTTACATGCCGCTCATCAACCAGCTGCTTCAGCTTACGCTTACTGGTTACGGTGTAGTTCAAATTCAGGCGGGCGAACTCGTACTGACGCGGTTGCGCCGGCACAGGCAGATTTGCCAGGAACCACTCGTACAGCGGGCGATGATCCTCGAATTCGAGTGTGCAAATAGAGTGAGTGATTCCCTCGATTGCATCCGACTGGCCATGTGTGAAGTCATAGCTCGGGTAGATGCACCACTTGTCACCCGTCTGGTGATGATGGGCGTGGCGGATACGATACAAAATCGGATCGCGCAAATTCATGTTTGGCGAGGCCATGTCGATTTTGGCACGTAGCGCCTTTTCACCATCCCTGAACTCGCCCGCCTTCATGCGTGCAAAGAGATCCAGGTTTTCTTCAACGGAGCGGTCACGGAAAGGACTGTTCTTGCCCGGCTCGGTCAATGTGCCACGATACTCACGCGCCTGCTCGGGCGTGAGATCATCAACATAGGCTTTACCCGTCTTGATCAGGTGTATCGCCCAGTCATAGAGCTGATCGAAATAATTGGAGGCATAGCGCTCCTCACCTGCCCATTTGAAGCCCAGCCACTCGACATCACTTTTGATGGCATCGATGTACTCCTGATCTTCCTTGGCTGGGTTCGTATCGTCAAAGCGCAGATTGCACTCGCCGCCAAACTCTTGAGCCAGCCCGAAGTTCAGGCAAATCGACTTGGCGTGGCCAATGTGGAGATAACCGTTAGGCTCTGGCGGAAAGCGTGTCACAATCTTTGTGTGCTTGCCGGCATCCAGATCAGCCTGGACGATCTGACGAAGAAAATTCGCTGGAGTAGCGGGAGTTTCTGGCTTGCTCATGGGGTCCTTAATACTGTGTTGTTCGGCTTAAGGGTAGGCCGACTAAATCAAAGTCCGTATCATAGCCGAACCCGTCAAGACCCTGACAAACTTCCTATCTGACCACGGACATAAATTCCATGATCAAATTGCATACAAACCACGGCGTCATCACTCTTGAACTGTTTGAAGATAAGGCTCCTGAAACAGCAGCCAACTTCAAAGAGTATGTAAAGAGCGGTCACTATGACGGCACTATCTTTCATCGCGTGATCAATGGCTTCATGGTCCAGGGCGGCGGTTTTGAGCCTGGCATGAAGCAAAAGTCCACCCGTGCACCGATCAAGAACGAAGCGAACAACGGTGTCTCCAACCGCAATGGCACGGTCGCCATGGCACGTACCATGGACCCGCACTCAGCGTCCGCACAGTTCTTCATCAACGTGTCGGATAATACCTTCCTGGACCACACCGCCCCGACTACACAAGGCTGGGGTTATGCTGTATTCGGCCAGGTTGTTGAAGGCATGGATGTCGTCAATGCCATCAAGGGTGTTGCTACTACATCTCGCGCCGGCCATCAGGATGTACCGGCTGAGGATGTCATTATCGAGCGTGCCGAGATCGTTGAGTGATACTGCTGATCTCTGATCTGCATCTTGAACCTGAACGCCCGGATATTTCCCGGGCGTTTTTGCGTTTTCTTGAGACAGAAGCTGTTCACGCCGATGCCTTGTATATTCTAGGCGACTTTTTTGAGGTATGGATCGGCGATGACGCCATGGATGAGTTTCAAAAAGGCATCGCACGAGCCCTAAAGACCTTATCTCAAGGCGGCACACGTATTTTTCTGATGCATGGCAATCGCGATTTCTTGATCGGAAAGGATTTTTGCCGACTGGCAGGATGTACCCTACTGGCCGACCCGACCGTTATCGAAGCCGAAGGCAAGCGCCTTCTGCTGATGCATGGCGACAGTCTGTGCACACGGGACGAAGCCTACATGCGATTACGCCGCTGGCTTCGCAATCCGGTTTCATTGTGGATCCTGCGCCATCTTCCTTTAAAGAAGCGTCGCGAGCTGGCCAGGAAATTACGCAACGAGAGCAAGATGCAGACCCGGCAAAAAGCCATGGATATTGTAGACGTCACACCTGAAGAGGTTGAGGGCGTCATGCGGCGCACCCGCACTCAGACCCTGATTCACGGGCACACACATCGTCCTGCCACACATGAATTCATGCTTGATGGCAGCGCTGCAACGCGAATTGTGTTGGGTGACTGGGACCGTTACGGCTGGGTCCTGAAGATTTCCCGTGACCAGCTAGAGCAGGAACGCTTCGAGCTGGCGTGATACGGCTCGAAGCGTAATGGCTATTATGCTGCGCGCGGCACACCGCTATGAAAGCGCATCTCCGTATCCGCCGAGGCAATAAGCTCGGCTTCTAGCGCTCTGATCTCCTGAATCTTGGCGGCCACATCCTGCTCGTCACCATATAGATAGGCCAGCTTCAGGTAATCCTGATAATGACGCGCTTCCGACTTGAGCAGTCCGCTGTAAAACTTGCTCAATTCTTCATCCAGATGCGGAGCAACTGCAGAGAAGCGCTCGCATGAACGGCACTCGATAAAGGCTCCTACGACAAGCGAGTCCGTTAGTCGGTACGGCTCATGATTACGGCACAGCTTACGCATGGCACCGGCATAGCGGGCCGACGTTACGTTTTCATGCGCAATGCCACGCTTCTTCATGATTTGGAGCACCTGCTCGAAGTGCCGTAGCTCCTCACGAGCGATCCGTGACATCTTGTTTACCAGATCCAGCTTATTGCTGTAAGTAAACAGGTAATGAAACGCAGCGCCCGCTGCTTTCTTTTCATTATTGGCATGATCGATTAAAAGGGTAGGAAGATCCTGCAAAGCAGCTTCCACCCAAGCTTCCGGCGTTTTACAGGCCAGGAATTCGTCCATTTCGGGCAACAACATAACGCAAATCCTTTAATCAACAGGCGGCTAACCATCTGTTCCAGAATCAAGGGAAGCACATCCGCCTGAAGCGATTGCACTGGAATATGAGGTGATTATACGGTGCGCGGTGTCAGACTCGAACGTCCATTCCTTCAAGCAGGAAACGTGGCGCAATGTAACGTTCATAGTGAGCTTCGGAGAGGATGAAAAACTCCTGGTCGATGGCATCACGCAGATCCATCAGCGGGCGCTCCCTGAATTCAGGAAAAACATGTATGCCATAAGCATCGACCTGTTGAATATGGCGCGCGCCGCGTGAAATCAGCTGATAGGCCCAGCAATATTCGGACTGCTCAGGAATGAAGCGAATCTTCCGTTGCTGTAGCTGTTCCTTCAGGCGTAGCGGATCAAACACTTCGAGCTTTGCAGAAACCACCTGGGTCAGAAGCACTTCGAGACGGGCCCAGACAGCTCGCTTTTCCTCATCGTTATACGCATTCCAGTTCACGATCTCGTGATGAAATCGCTTGCAGCCCCGGCAAACCTGGTCACCGAATACCGTTGAGCAAAGTCCGACGCAGGGCGTCTTTATGCGCTGGTTGGACATAGTCGTTCCGATCAAGCAAAAGCCTATTTTAGCCTTTCGTCTAACCAAGGTCAGCGTCGTTTAGTCGCATGTTCAGCTTAACTTTAGCGAAACCTTGGAGTAGAATCCGTACGCCCTAAGGGGCGCCATGTCCGATACGAAGCTGTTTTCAAAGCGTCACGAACACAATTATCCGGCAGGTTCCCGGTCAGGGTGCAGCGTACTCATCACACGTCTGCATTCTGGCCCACGTGTAATACCGCTGGCGTAAAACTTTGAAAACAGCTTCGCACCGGAGCCTTAATGACGTCACATTGGCTCCTGCCTCTTGCTAGCGATTGCTATTTCGTCATTCGGGCTCATGGGGTCGCCAGATCCCGGACGTCATTACTGGACCACTGATGAGGGTCATATTGTGCTTGAAGCCTATCGTAAACACGTAGAAGAGCGTGCCGCGCAGGGTATCGTTGCCCAGCCGCTTAACGCCGAACAGACTGCAGGTTTGGTCGAACTTCTAAAAAACCCGCCGGCCGGCGAAGAAGAATTTCTCGTTGACCTGATCACCAATCGTGTACCGCCGGGCGTTGACGAAGCCGCCTATGTCAAGGCTGGCTTCCTTTCTGCTGTCGCCAAAGGCGAAACCAGCTCCCCGCTGATCTCCAAGCAGCGCGCGGTCGAGCTTCTGGGAACCATGCAGGGTGGCTATAACATCGCCACGCTGGTCGAACTGCTGGATGACGCCGAGCTTGGCACCATAGCCGCCGGACAACTCAAGCATACGCTTCTGATGTTCGATGCCTTCCATGATGTCGCCGAAAAAGCCAAGGCAGGCAATGCCAACGCTCAGTCCGTTCTGCAATCCTGGGCAGACGGTGAATGGTTCAAGGCTCGCCCGGCTGTTCCGGAAAAGGTCACCCTGACCGTTTTCAAGGTACCCGGTGAAACCAACACCGACGATCTCTCCCCTGCGCCTGACGCCTGGTCGCGTCCTGACATCCCGCTGCACGCCCTGGCCATGCTGAAGATGGCCCGTGACGGTATAGTACCGGAGCAGCAAGGCAGCATCGGCCCGCTGAAGCAGATCGAAGAAGTTCGCGCCAAAGGCTTTCCGGTTGCCTATGTGGGTGACGTGGTAGGCACGGGTTCTTCCCGCAAATCCGCTACCAACTCGGTACTGTGGTTCTTCGGTGACGACATCCCCTACGTTCCAAACAAGCGCGCTGGCGGCTTCTGCTTTGGTAGCAAGATTGCTCCGATCTTCTATAACACCATGGAAGATGCGGGCGCTCTGCCAATCGAGTTCGACGTTTCCGCGCTGGAAATGGGCGACGTGATCGATGTTTATCCCTATGCAGGCAAAGTGACCCGTCACGGTAGCGAAGATGTGGTTGCGACGTTTGAGCTGAAAACCCCGGTTCTGCTGGACGAAGTTCGTGCGGGTGGCCGTATTCCGCTGATCGTGGGCCGTGGCTTGACTGAAAAAGCTCGCGCCGAACTCGGCCTGGAACACTCCGACCTGTTCAAGAAGCCCGAGCAGCCTGTTGATACCGGTAAGGGTTATACCCTGGCTCAGAAGATGGTTGGCAAGGCCTGTGGCGTGGCCGGCGTTCGTCCGGGCACCTACTGCGAGCCGAAGATGACTACTGTCGGCTCCCAGGACACGACCGGACCGATGACTCGCGACGAGCTGAAAGACTTGGCATGCCTGGGCTTTTCCGCTGACCTCGTGATGCAGTCCTTCTGCCACACAGCCGCCTATCCCAAGCCAATCGATGTCAAGACTCACCATACCCTGCCGGATTTCATCCGTACCCGTGGCGGTGTTTCTCTACGTCCGGGCGATGGCATCATCCACAGCTGGCTGAACCGCATGCTGCTGCCGGATACCGTTGGCACTGGCGGCGACTCCCACACCCGCTTCCCGATTGGCATCTCCTTCCCAGCAGGTTCCGGCCTGGTAGCGTTCGCCGCTGCAACAGGCGTTATGCCGCTGGATATGCCCGAGTCGGTACTGGTTCGCTTCAAAGGCAAGATGCAGCCGGGAATCACGCTACGTGATCTCGTGCATGCCATCCCTTACTATGCGATCCAGAAAGGTCTGCTGACCGTCGAGAAGAAAGGCAAGAAGAACATCTTCTCTGGCCGCATCCTCGAGATCGAAGGCCTGCCGGATCTGACCGTCGAGCAAGCCTTCGAGCTGTCCGATGCCTCGGCCGAGCGCTCCGCTGCTGGCTGCACCATCAAGCTGTCGAAGGAATCCATTGCTGAGTATCTGCAGTCCAACATCACGCTGCTGCGCTGGATGATCAGCGAAGGCTACGGTGATGCCCGTACGCTGGAGCGCCGTGCTCAGGCGATGGAAGCCTGGCTGGCCAATCCAGAGCTGATGGAAGCTGATGCCGATGCCGAGTACACCGAAGTCATCGAAATCGATCTGGCTGAAGTGACCGAGCCGATCCTGTGCGCGCCAAACGACCCGGACGATGCTCGCCTGTTGTCTCAAGTGGCTGGCGACAAGATCGATGAAGTCTTCATCGGCTCCTGCATGACCAACATCGGCCACTTCCGCGCGGCTGGCAAGCTGCTCGACAAGGTCAAGGGCGCCATTCCGACCCGCCTGTGGCTGTCCCCGCCAACCAAGATGGACCAGCATCAGCTGACCGAGGAAGGCTATTACGGCATCTATGGCAAGGCTGGCGCTCGCATGGAGATGCCAGGCTGCTCACTGTGCATGGGTAACCAGGCACGTGTGGCCTCCAACTCGACTGTAGTCTCGACGTCGACTCGTAACTTCCCGAACCGTCTGGGCGATGGTGCCAATGTGTACCTGGCCTCTGCGGAGCTGGCGGCCGTTGCCTCCATCCTGGGCAAGCTCCCGTCGACAGAAGAGTACATGCAGTACGCCAAGGACATCGACAGCATGGCGTCGGATGTCTACCGCTACCTGAGCTTCGATCAGATTGCCGAGTTCCGCGAAAGCGCAGCCAAGGCTAAGATCGATGCGGTTGAGATCGCTTGATCTGATTGGTAGATAAAAAGCGCCCCGGCTAACCCGGGGCGTTTTTATTTGGGTTAACGGCTCTCCGCCGCCTTACGAAGACCTTGCAAGGTGTTGAACGGCGCATCAACGACAAAGCTATTAGCCAACCAAGACGGTATGCTTCCGCCCGGTTCGCTTTGGGCTTCGTACGTCACCTCCACAGATCCTGTCGCCTTTGGCAGCACCTGCCATTTACCGTCGAAACTGCTGACTCGCACGTAGCCGTCTGCAGGAGGTGTGTAAGTGGGCTCCCCTTTTAAATGACGAACGAAACCTCCATTGCCGGCTTGCTCCGTTGTGATATGTAGCACCACATCACGCGCCGTGACCGGCCAGGGCATTTCAATGCGCATATAGGTCCAGGTGTCCTGCCCCTGCTGCTTGAGCACCTTGAGCTGCTGGCAACGATAGAGCCACTTGCAGGAGCTGGCGGTATCCTCCTGAAGTTGCTCGATACGCTCAGGAGTAGCCTTAATCGTAACAACACCACGGTAGGCCTTGTATTTAGACCCCTCCACGCTACGGGTGTAGACCTTTACCCCATCTTCATCCTTTGCAAGTTTCCATTCCTCGGCGTAGGCGCCAGAACACAACGTCGCGAACAGAGCCGTTAAAACAGTTGTTTTAAAAAAAGTACGCATTGAACCTTCCTTTTCTTGTTATGAGCATAAAGCGTGTATGGTGGGGTTGAATCAGGCGGCAGTCACATCTTCCAGATACGCTATCAGCATAAGTGCCTCGTCACGGCTGTCACCACAGACAAAAGGCTCTGCCGAAAATGCGCTGCACACCGGCGGTCGTTCCGGCTTTCCAAACAACTCACATAAATCGGTTTCGCTTAGATGTGCACATCGCACACCTGCAGGCTTGCCCTGTGGCATCGCAGGCAATGGCGTGGAAATAGAAGGCGCAATGCAACATGCACCACAGCCGGCACGGCATTCCATAACGTATAGACCTGAGTAGTAGATACAAAAAGCATAAGGGGGATTAGGTCCAACGCCAAGCGCCACTCAAACGTTTGTCCAAGCAGCTGATACCTGGCGTCCAACTTAATAGTCGGCACCGGCATGGATTCAGTCACACCCTTCGTCAGAAGAGCCTCAAAATGTGCGTAGCTCTGTGTTTAAGCCTGAAACTTGCCTATCTTGATACAGGTCTCTGCCTGTGGGCGCCGGTCCGTTACCAGGATGCCTTGTCCTCTTACTTACAAGAAGCTCTTTGGAGGCACGATGAAGCGTTGGCTGGTCATCGATCTGGAAGCGACCACTGATGAAGGCGGATGGCCTGTCGAGGAGATGGAGATCATCGAGATCGGCGCCGTGTTGATCGATAGCACCGGACAAGAGCTTGATCACTTCCAGAGCTATGTAAGGCCCCTGCATCGACCTCTGCTGACCGCGTTCTGCAAATCGCTTACGCACATCACCCAAGACGATGTAGACAGCGCAGCGCCTTTATATACGGTCTGGCAACACTTTGAGCAATGGCTGAGTAGCCATGAAGCGCATTTGGCGGGCTGGTGCAGTTGGGGTGACTATGATCGCCGTCAGCTACAGCGTGATTGGCGTGAGCACAGAATCAGCACACTCCTGGCACGCACTCCCCACATGAATCTCAAGCAGCGCTTTGCGAAGTCTAGGCAGCTGCCCCGCCCTGTCAGCCTGGGCTCGGCCCTGAGCCTTGCCGGATACTGCTTTCATGGTCAGCCGCACAGGGCCTTGGAGGACGCGCGTAACACGGCAAGGCTACTGCCCATAACCGTGCACTAATGGCTTAGTGGCGGCAGCGTAAAGGTTTCGGCATACTGGCTTGACGTTTAAAACAATCCTAAGGAAAGCCATGTTCAAGGTTAACGAATATTTTGACGGCACCGTTAAATCCATCGCCTTCAATCTGAGCAGTAAGCCAGCCACCATTGGCGTCATGGCGCCAGGGGAATACGAATTCGGAACAAGCCAATTGGAAATCATGAGCGTGGTAGCAGGTGCCCTGACGGTCAAATTACCTGGCAGTGATGCTTGGGAAACTTTTGAGGCAGGCCAGAAATTCACCGTTCCGGCCAACAGCAAATTCCAGCTCAAAGTCAGCGTGGAAACGGCTTATCTCTGCGAATATCACTGACAGGCCAGGTGCATAGCGTTCGCTATGCACCCTTGTGGCACTTTTGGACGCTCTAGGTTGTCATATCTTCTTAACCTGCCTTGGCTAGGTTGGACTCATATGGCAAAGGAGACTGAAATGACCGTTCAGAACACTTCTCAGCACACAACCTCCGATCATGCTCAACGCCTGGGTGGCGCCCTCATCGATGAAAAGGGTCGCGAGATCCCGATTACCGAGGCCATGATTCAAAAGGCATGTCGTGAGCCAGACGACTCTCTCAAGACGCCTACATGCCCTGAGTAATCACAGACGTGTAGCGCCTAATGCCTCTACGATTCGGGAAGTTGCCGGGCTTGCATCTGTATAAACGCGAAGTCCGGTAATTTCCCGACGCTGGGGATAATGCTTTCTAAGTAGATCAAACCCGTTACGCCGCGTTTGAGTATCACCTTTGAGTGATAATCGAAAAGCGGCGTCATCATTGCGCGGATCATAAACGGCCCGACACAAAAGTCTCAGTGCCTGTTCAGGCGTAGCGCTGGCCGAAAGCTCGATCTTCGATAGCCACTGTTCAGGTAGAAAGTCCTCCAAGGCTTTTTCTGGCCTCTGTTCCTGCCAGGCGCAAAAGGCAGCGTAAATCATTGCAGTACCGCGCCACTTGCCTTCAAGGCTATGGCCAGCAATATGAGGTGTCGCCAGGCGGCATCGCTTGGCCAGCTCTACATCGACCTCAGGCTCACTCTCCCAAACATCCAGAACAACCTCCAGATCGGCACCTTCAACCAGACATTTACGAAGCGCCTGATTGTCGATAACTTCCCCACGGCACGCATTGATGAGCCATGTTCCAGCCTCCAATTCAGCCAGGCGCTCAGCATCAAAAAGGTGATACGTCGCATCAGGCCCGGAACGTACCAGCGGTGCGTGCAGAGAAATGACATCACATTTCTCCATCACGGTTTCAAGCGAGACAAAATCATCTGGCGCGGAGAGCGCACGTGGTGGATCACACACCAGCACATTCAGGCTCAACCCTTTCAGCACCTCCACCAGACGGCCACCAACCTGTCCGGCGCCTACAACCCCATAGGTGCGCTCACTCAGCGAGACTCCGCGGGCGTCGCTCAAGGCAAGAAGCGCACCCAGAACGTAATCGACAACGCCGCGTGCATTGCACCCCGGCGCACTGCTCCAGGCAATGCCAGCCGATTCCAGATAATCAATGTCCAGATGGTCCGTACCGATGGTGCACGTCCCCACGAAACGGACCGGTGAGCCTTCCAGCAATGCCCGAGTTACAGGTGTTATGGACCGTACGATGAGAACATCAGCCTCGCCCACGGCAGCCCTGTCCATGGCGCGGCCCGGCATTCGCCTGATCGATCCAAAGGCACCAAAGAATTCATCCAGAAGGGGGATATTTTCATCTGCGAGGATGCGCATCTTGAACTCCAATCAGCGAGACATACATTTTATCAGGCCCAAGACGTGTGATGGATTTCTCGGCATCCGAAAAGCGTCGTACACTGACCAACTTTCCCTCACCTGATAATCTCGTGGACACAAGACCTACCCGGCGGCAGCGGATCCGTCATGAGCTAACGGCCCTGCTCGCACTGGCAGCGCCTATTATCATTGCGCAGTTGTCGCACTCTGCCATGGGGTTCGTCGATGCCGTCATGGCTGGGCGTGTCGGTCCGTTGGACCTAGCAGCCGTTGCGCTAGGCAACTCCGTCTGGGTGCCGGTCTTTCTTCTGATGACCGGAACGCTGCTGGCCACTACGCCAAACGTGGCGCAGCATCATGGCGCCAGGCAACCGGAGAAGATTGGTCCGCTTGTTCGACAGGCGCTCTGGTTGGCCGTGGTCATCGGCTTGATAGCCAGCGCTCTTTTATGCTCAGCGAAGCCTTTACTGATTGCCATGCATGTCAGTCCGGAGCTGATTCAGCCAACCATGACCTATCTGCATGGCATCGCCATGGGTATCCCCGCGGTTGCACTGTATTACGTGCTGCGCTGCTTCAGCGACGGGCTTGGACGTACCCGGCCCAGCATGATCATTGGTCTGGTTGGTCTGACACTCAACGTTCCGCTAAATGATCTGTTCATCCATGGTCGCCTTGGCTTGCCAGCGATGGGCGGTCCAGGTTGCGGATTTGCCAGTGGCGTGGCGATGTGGTTGATGTTCCTGGGCATGTTCGCATGGGTGCGACGCGCCAAGATCTACCAGGCATGCGGTATCTTCAGCCGCTTCGACGCTCCCCAATGGCCAGTGATTCGTCGCCTGCTCTCTGTGGGTGCGCCTATTGGAATCGCGGTATTTGCGGAGTCCAGCATCTTCTCAGTCATTGCCCTGTTGATCGGTGAGCTAGGCGCAACGGTGGTAGCAGGCCATCAGATTGCTCTCAACTTTGCCTCACTCACCTTCATGATCCCCTTGTCGATCGGCATGGCCATCACTGTACGGGTTGGACAGTCCCTGGGACGCGGCGAGCCTCGGCAAGCGCGGTTTTCGGCAGGCACGGGAGTGGCCGTTGGCCTATCCTGGGCCTGTATTTCTGCCAGTATCATGCTGCTTTTCCGCGCACCGATCGCAACGCTTTATACACAGGACCCGGCTGTGGTGAGCCTGGCGGCGTCGCTGATTGTATTTGCCGCTCTCTTCCAGTTTTCAGATGCGGTACAGGTGACAGCGGCCGGGGGACTCAGGGGGTATCAGGATACACGGGCCACAATGGTGATCACACTGCTCGCTTATTGGGGTATCGGTCTGCCAGTAGGTTATGTACTAGGCCTGACCGATTGGATTGGGCAGGCCCGCGGACCAGCGGGCCTTTGGCAAGGTCTGGTGGTGGGGCTTACCTGTGCAGCGGTATTGCTTGCTATACGCCTTGCACGTAGCGCACGCCGCAGGATAAGAAATGCAGCCCACTAGGTTATTCGACTTTCTTGCGTATCCAATAAAGGTACTTGCCGCCCTCTTCCTCCTTCTGCACCAGCTCATGTCCTAGAAACATGCAGAATTTGGGGATGTCCCGCTGCGTAGAGGGATCAGTTGCAATGACCTTGAGCAGGCTACCACCTGCCAGGTCTCGCACCTTGTTGTGCAGCATCATGACAGGTTCAGGGCAATTCAGCCCGCTGGCGTCAAGTGTCGCGTCAACGGTAAGAGTCATGCTTTTCTCCATTCGGTAGCAGCCGCGCCTTTGACATAGGCACTGGCTGCATCAGTACGTTTCGAGCCGTAAATGTTCTGCTTTGGTTATTTCAAGCGACGGAGGTGACAGGTGACCTCTTCGCGATCGTGGTAGAGCTGTTTGCAAGCGATCGCAACCGACATTCCTTTGCTATCGAAATAGCTTCTCAATCGATCCAGAATGCGCCTGACTTCAGCATAGCGCTGCTTCATTGGCAGCTTCAGATTTACGACAGCCTCCCTGCACCAGCGCTCGCCGATCCAGTTTTCCATGAGCGCGGCTGTGCGGGCTGGTTTTTCGACGATATCGCATACCATCCAGTCGACTTCCTTACGTGGACGAAAGGCATAGCCATCGACTTGCAGATGCTCGATAAGGCCTGACTCCATCAGGGACTCTGCCATCGGCCCGTTATCCACGGCGGTCACGAGCATATCCCGGTTGACCAGTTGCCATGTCCAGCCTCCAGGTGCTGCCCCTAGGTCTACGGCGTGCATACCCGAGGCAAGGCGCTCATCCCACTGCGCACGAGGAATAAACTGATGCCAGGCCTCTTCCAGTTTAAGCGTAGAGCGGCTGGGCGCTTCACGGGGAAACTTGAGTCGGGGTATACCCATCGGCCAGAACGCAGCGTTACGCGGCTCGGCCACGCCAATGAACATATCCGTTCCTGTTCGAAAGGTCAATTGCAGCCGTGGCAAGGCAGGGTCTTCGTTCAGACGGCCGGCCTTGGTCAGTGCAGCCCTCAGAGGCTTTTCGAATTTCTTGCAGAATGTCGACAGCGCTTTGCCGTCATTGGTATCCAATACCTCGAACCACAGGCTCCCGCAGACCGGATAGCTCTGTAGCTCCTGCAGGATGGCTCCTACACGGTCCTGCTCAGGTAACGTGACAAAACCTGTGCCTCGCGCCCATTGGCGCGGAAAGATCAGGTCGGCAAAGCGCAGGCGCTTCATGAGGCGATCTGCACCCTCTGCCTCACTGCAAATGAACTCGGCAAAGGCGCTGGCTGGCTTGCCCCGCGCGTAGCCTGAAATTTCCAGCTGTGCAGCCAGATCGCCAAGCTCGGCACACACCTCGCCTTCAAAACCAGGTCGGCAATGTAACAACAACGTATTCATCAAAACTCCAGCCCTGTGATGCGGCCTTGCAATAAGCCGCGCACTATACCCGAGCCAGCCGGATTGAGCGGAACAGGGAACGTAAAAGCCGTCAATCGGTCCAGTATTGGAGAACAAGCGCAAGACGACGCTTGGTCGACAGGCTGGCGCCGGATGTCCGCCGCTGTTGATACCGATCAGGCCCCATTGATGCTCGGCCCAGAATCTTCGTGCCGAGAAGCAGTGTTGGCAGGCTTTTCGGTATTTCCTCGGAGTGGGCCTGAGCCGGGATTAGCGAAGGTCACGTCGTCTTGCACAAGGCCGAACCGTCGTGCCGTCCCAAGCCGAGAGGAGATTCATCGTCATGCCTGCACTGGATAGTCTGAAATGTCGTCGTACCCTAGAGGTCGATGGCCGTACGTATCACTACTATAGCCTTCCCGAAGCCGCCAAGAGCCTGGGTGATATTTCGCGCTTGCCTGTATCGCTAAAGGTCCTGCTCGAAAATCTGCTGCGCTGGGAAGACAATAAAACCGTTTACCGTGAAGACCTGCAGGCACTGGTTGACTGGCTCAAGGAACGCACCTCCGACCGCGAGATTCAATACCGTCCGGCGCGCGTTCTGATGCAGGACTTTACCGGGGTACCCGCAGTCGTGGACTTGGCAGCCATGCGTGATGCCATGGCCAAGGCAGGAGGCGATCCTGAAAAAATCAATCCCCTCTCCCCTGTCGATCTGGTGATTGACCACTCGGTGATGGTCGACCGTTACGCCTCCGAACATGCCTATGAGGAAAACGTAGCCATTGAAATGCAGCGCAACGGCGAACGTTACGAATTCTTGCGCTGGGGTCAACAAGCTTTCGACAACTTCAGCGTAGTGCCACCGGGCACCGGCATCTGTCACCAGGTGAACCTTGAATACCTGGGCCGTACAGTTTGGACTCGCGAAGAAAACGGCGAGACTTACGCTTTCCCGGATACCCTGGTAGGCACCGACTCGCATACGACAATGATCAACGGCCTGGGTGTACTAGGCTGGGGCGTAGGCGGCATTGAAGCTGAGGCCGCCATGCTGGGCCAGCCGGTATCCATGCTCATACCTGAGGTCATCGGCTTCAAGCTGACAGGCAAGCTGCGCGAAGGCATTACCGCTACTGACCTGGTGTTGACCGTAACCCAGATGCTGCGCAAGAAAGGCGTAGTGGGTAAGTTCGTTGAGTTCTATGGAGACGGCTTGGCTGATCTGCCACTGGCGGACCGCGCTACCATCGGCAATATGGCTCCGGAATACGGCGCCACTTGCGGCTTCTTCCCAGTTGACCAGGTCACTGTGGACTTTCTGCGCTTCTCGGGCCGCCCCGAAGAAACAGTCAAGCTGGTTGAGGCCTACGCCAAAGCTCAGGGTATGTGGCGTGAGGCCGGTGACGAACCAAGCTTCACCGACACCCTGCATCTGGACTTGGGCGATGTCGAATCCAGCCTGGCAGGCCCCAAGCGTCCGCAGGATCGTGTTTCGCTATCCAAGGTCAGCGAAGCATTTGATCAGTTTATGAGTCTGCAACTCAAGCCTACTGCGCCCAAGGGTAATGGACATCCCGTTACACCCGGTGGGCTGGACGACTCGGTTAAAGGCGAACCCAAGGCGGACGGCATCGAGTATGAGCTTGATGGCCAGAAATACCGCTTACAAAACGGCGCAGTTGTAATTGCCGCCATTACCTCCTGTACCAACACCTCCAACCCCAGCGTCATGATGGCTGCCGGTCTACTGGCGAAAAAAGCCGTTGAAAAAGGGCTGGAGCGCAAACCCTGGGTCAAGAGTTCATTGGCGCCTGGCTCCAAGGTCGTAACCGAATACTATAAGGCTGCTGGCCTTATGACTTCGCTAGACAAGTTGGGCTTTAACCTTGTGGGATACGGTTGCACCACATGCATCGGCAATTCCGGGCCGCTGCTCGAACCGATTGAAAAAGCGATTCAGGAAGGCGATCTGACCGTGGCATCAGTGCTTTCGGGCAACCGCAACTTCGAAGGCCGCGTACATCCCTTTGTCAAAACGAACTGGCTGGCTTCACCACCACTGGTAGTCGCTTATGCCTTGGCAGGCAGCGTCAAGGTTGATCTGTCTAAAGATCCTTTGGGTACAGACAAGAACGGCCAACCGGTCTATCTGAAGGATATCTGGCCCACCCAACAGGAAGTGGCTGACGCCATCGAGAAAGTCAACTCGGCGATGTTCCGCAAGGAATACGCAGCGGTCTTCGAGGGCGATGAGAATTGGAAGGCTATTCAGGTTCCAGCTTCCAAAACTTATACTTGGAGAAATGATTCGACCTATATCCAGAATCCCCCCTTCTTCGAGAACATTGGCGGCAACCCACCTCGTGTATCAGATATTCATGATGCGCGAATTCTCGCCTTACTGGGCGACTCAGTCACAACAGACCATATCTCCCCCGCTGGTAACATCAAAAAGGATAGCCCGGCGGGCCGCTACCTTACTGAACATGGAGTTGCCTATGAGGACTTCAACTCGTACGGCTCCCGCCGTGGCAACCATGAAGTCATGATGCGCGGCACTTTTGCCAACATTCGTATCCGTAACGAAATGCTGGGTGGCGAGGAAGGTGGCAATACGCTGCATGTTCCAACCGGTGAGAAAATGGCCATCTATGACGCTGCCATGCGGTATCAGATAGATAGCACTCCACTGGTCATTATTGCAGGCAAGGAATATGGCACAGGCTCATCCCGTGACTGGGCAGCCAAGGGAACCAACCTGCTCGGTGTCAAGGCAGTGATTACCGAAAGCTTCGAGCGTATCCACCGCTCCAACTTGGTAGGCATGGGCGTCCTTCCGCTTCAGTTCCAGAACGGAGTGGATCGCAAGTCGCTAGGTCTAACCGGTAAGGAGAAAATCAGCATTTTCGGACTGGATGGCGTCGAACTACGGCCACGTATGCCACTGACCATGGAAATCACTCGTGAAGATGGCAGCATGGAAACGGTAGAGCTTCTCTGCCGAATCGATACCCTCAACGAAGTGGAATACTTCAAGGCGGGTGGCATTCTGCACTATGTATTGCGCAGCCTGATGTAAGCGCTCCCACAAACAAGCCCGCCGCAGTGCGGGCTTTTTTATGCCCGATGGGCGGCCAAAAAGCGCACTACCGATAACGCACTCTTCTCAATGCTTTGTGAATGACTCAAGCCTGAGCGTTTGAGTGGCTTAAGGTCATGGTTGGCTGTCGATACCCACTTGATTCGGACCTGGTCAGACAGTGTGTAATGCTCAACCGTCTCCCGATCTCCCAGAGCATCACGCTCGCCCTGGATGATCAACGTAGGCGTTTGCAGATCAACGAGATGGTCGATCCGCGGCTTTTCCGGGCGGCCTGCCGCATAGAATGGATACCCAAGGCATACCAATGCGCTGACCCGCTCCTCATCAGCGACCAGGCTGGCCATTCGGCCTCCCATTGATTTGCCGCCAATGGCAAGCGGTCCTGGGGTTGTTTGCCTGACCAGATCAATGACCTGCTTCCAGGTAGCAAGCAACTGCGCCTTAGGAGAAGGAGGTCTTTTCTTTCCTGAGATTCGTCGCTCAGCCATATAAGGAAATTCAAATCGTACTACTTCGATACGCTGGGCTACCAGCGCCTCGGTCATTTGATCCATGAACGGACTGTCCATGGGAGCCCCTGCTCCATGCGCCAGAACAAGCGTGGCAATTTTTTGATCACACCTGCTCCAAAGAAGCGAAACTTCCTTCTGATTGACGTCGTTGTCTTGCACGAATCCTCCTAACGAATCTGATAACACTCTTTATGGGCTGGTATTACATATAAAATTAGCTCAACAGAGTCCATCGTACCTTTTATCGCCTCTCTGGCCTTCACGTTGTTGCTATTGATGTAGGTCAAGATGCCACTACCTACTTGCTTCTAGACTTTGCTTCATAGTTTTACGGGAGTATGGTCATGCTCGACGCCATCGATTGGAAACCAGAATTAATCCAGCGCTACGACATGGCAGGGCCTCGCTATACCTCTTATCCAACTGCAGTGCAGTTTCATGATCAGATAGGCGCGTTCGATCTGATGCATGCTCTAAGGGATAGCCGCACTGCCAAGCGGCCGCTGTCGCTGTATGTCCATGTGCCCTTCTGCGCACATATTTGCTACTACTGCGCCTGTAATAAAGTCATTACCAAGGACCGCAGCCGCAGCGTGCCTTATCTGGCCAGCCTGACAAGGGAAATTCAGCTGATCAGTCGTCATGTAGGCGCAGACCAGAAGGTAGAGCAATTGCATTTTGGCGGCGGCACGCCGACCTTTCTCAACCCTGAACAGCTACGGCAGCTGATGTCCGAGCTGCGTCAGCGCTTCAGCCTGCTGGATGATGACTCTGGAGATTATTCGATCGAGATCGATCCACGCGAAGCGGACTGGGCCACGATGGGCCTGTTGCGTGAGCTGGGTTTCAACCGGGTTAGCCTCGGTGTCCAAGACATCGATACGAATGTGCAGTTGGCTGTGAATCGCCTGCAAAGCCTCAACGAAACGCGGGCCATCATCGATGCGGCCCGTACGCTCAGTTATCGCTCAATCAATATCGACCTGATTTATGGTCTTCCCCGGCAAACGCCGGAAAGCTTCGCCAAAACCGTCGAGGCAGTAATTGATCTGCAACCGCATCGCTTGTCTGTATTCAATTACGCGCACCTCCCCACCCGTTTTCCACCACAGCGGCGGATTGAGGCTGCTGAGCTGCCAAGCCCCGCACAAAAGCTGGAGATGCTTCAAAGGACAACTGAGCAGCTAATGGCTGCCGGTTATCGTTACATCGGGATGGACCACTTCGCCCTGCCCGACGACGAATTGGCGATTGCTCAGGAAGATGGTTCGCTGCAGCGTAACTTTCAGGGCTATACGACCCATGGCCATTGTGACCTGATTGGGCTGGGGGTATCGGCCATTAGCCAGATAAATGAGCTTTACTCTCAAAACGCAGTGGATATTTCCGAATACCAGACTAGTCTGGATAACGGTCAACTTGCTGTACGCCGGGGTTTGCACTGTGAACAAGACGACTTGATTCGTCGCGCGGTAATCCAGCAGCTAATTTGTCACTTCCAGCTCGACTTTGCTGAAACAGGCCGAGCACTGGGGATTGATTTCAGGGATTACTTTGCCGATGTCCTGCCTGACCTTGAGCGTATGGCGACTGATGAGCTTATTCGCCTGGATGAAAAAGGCATTGATATCTTGCCGGCCGGGAGGTTACTCGTGCGATCAGTTTGTATGTTGTTTGATCGTTATTTGCCCCAACAGAACACACAACGGTTTTCACGGGTCATCTAATAAATTCACTAACAGCTTTCATCATCATGCGTGCAGTAATACCCTTGGCTTACTAATGGAATAAATCGAAAGCCATGTCCGAGACTTTGAAAATGCGTGTCACCTCGCCGCAAGCCCACTGTAAAGATTGCAGCCTGGCACCCTTATGCTTGCCATTGTCGTTGAACCTTGAGGATCTGGATGAGCTTGATCGGATCGTCAAGCGCGGCCGTCCACTCAAGAAAGGCGACTATCTGTTCCGACAGGGTGACAGTTTTGGCTCCGTCTTTGCCGTCCGCTCAGGCGCGCTTAAAACCTTTAGCGTGACCGATAACGGTGAAGAGCAGATTACCGGCTTTCACCTACCCAGCGAGCTGGTTGGCTTGTCCGGTATGGATACGGAGCTGCATCCGGTTTCTGCACAGGCGCTGGAAACCACATCGGTATGCGAGATCCCCTTCGAGCATCTTGATGAGCTGGCCGATCAGCTTCCCCAGCTGCGTCGCCAGCTGATGCGTGTGATGAGCCGCGAGATTCGGGATGATCAGCAGATGATGCTGCTCTTGTCCAAAAAAAGCGCAGACGAGCGTATCGCGACGTTTCTTGTGAATCTGTCTGCACGTTTCCGCGCTCGTGGCTTCTCTGCCCAGCAGTTCCGCCTGTCCATGTCCCGTAATGAGATCGGTAACTATCTGGGCCTTGCAGTGGAGACAGTTTCTCGTGTGTTCACGCGCTTCCAGCAGAGCGGCATCATCGAGGCCGAAGGCAAGGAAGTGCATATCCTCGACTCGATTCAGCTCTGCGCCCTAGCGGGCGGCCAGCTGGAAGGTTGAAACAAAACGGGCGGCCCTGAAGCCGCCCGTTTTGTTTGAAAAGCTTTATCGCTTTTGATTGTTAGAACTTGTAACTGACCGTGGCGGTGACGTTACGCTCTTCTCCGTAATAGCAATACAACAGGCTATTACATGCAGCGACGTATTTTTTATCGGTTAGGTTATTGGCATTGACACGTACATCTACACCTTTGAGACCCATATTACTCAAGTCATAACCCACTGACGCGTCAAACAGGGTGTATCCAGGAACGCGTTCGGTATTAGCTGGATCTGCCCAACTCTTACTAACTGCCCGTACCCCCGCTCCCAGGCTCAAGCCCTGGAGCGATCCCTCCTTGAATGAGTAGTCTCCCCAGACAGATGCCATATGACGAGGGGCCACGTTAGGCGTATTGCCTTCTGTACCGTCATCCGACTTAATGTATTCGACATCAGCAAACGTATAGCTCCCTAGTACACGGAAGCTATCAGTCACCTGCATGTGAGCTTCCAACTCTACGCCTTGGGAGCGTACCTTTCCTACCGGGCGATAATATTGTTCATTCGCCAGTTTGGTCGCCAGGTTTTCTTGGGTAATGTGGAAGACTGATGCCGTAAAGATATTGTCCGTACCCGGCGGCTGATACTTGATACCAGCCTCCCACTGCTTGCCCTCAGTAGCCTTGAGCGGATCGCCGTTCTGGTCAGTAAAAGAGTTGGGATTGAAAGACTCTGAATAGCTAATGTAGGGCGCGATACCATTGTCGAAAAGATATAGTGCACCCACCCGCGGAGTAACCTTATTCTCCTTGTAGGTGTTTTTGCCTGCACCGTATAGCTCATCCTCGGAAGAGGTCTCTACCCAATCCTTGCGCAGACCGAGCGAAAACCGCCATTTATCCAGGTCAATCAAGTCCTGCATGTACAGGCCAGTCTGCTCCATCCGACGCAGATCGCTGGTTTGCCATGTTTCCGTGACGCCCGGACTACCATAGACAGGATCGAACGCATCAATGTTAGAAGCGGACCCGCCTGCGTAATCGACCTTGGCCTTACGACGCTGATAATCCAACCCCATCAAAAGCGTATGTTTGGCTGACCCGGTATTAAATTCAGCCTGTGCCATGTTATCTACAATCCAGGCATGCAGACGCTCCTTGCCTTCAGTGGTTGCGCGCGCTAACTCGTTGGATCCTATGCTGGCCCAACCCGCAGCATAAGCCTGCCGCATATCCACCTTGCCATCCAGATAGCGGAAGTTCTGCCGTGCCGACCAGACATCATTGAAACGATGCTCAAACTGATAACCCACCATTTGCTGGGTACGTTCGAACTTGTCGAAATCGGAGTCGCCCTCAAAGAAATGCTTTGAGATGTATTGTCCATTGTGGCGATAGAGTGTGCCGTCTGCCGGAAGACCGCCGTGGTAACCGCCCTCGGGGTCATGTTGCATATACGCCTGCAGGGTTAGCGTCGTATTTTCATCAAAGTCGATGGCTACCGTGGGCGCAATGGCGTAGCGCTTCTCCTCGTTGTGATCAAACTGCGTATCGGACTTGTCCGCCAGGCCTACCAGTCGATAGGCAATCGTCTGGTCCTCGTTTACCGGACCACTAAAATCGAACCCCATACCCCGTTGGCCCTGAGTACCTACCGTGGCCTGGATTTCATGATAAGGCTCATAGAGTGGCTTCTTGCTGGTAAGCGCTACCAGGCCGCCAGGATTACTCCGTCCGTAGAGCACCGAAGACGGGCCTTTCAGGATATCAATGCGCTCAAGGAAATAAGGATCTACCTGCATGCTGCTATAGGTACCGCTATCTCCCATGGTCTTGAGGCCATCAAGATAGATGTTATCTACCGAGCCGTCATTGAAACCACGCATGGCAACATAGTCATACCGGTGAGTTGCACCATATGGGTTGGTCATCACACCTGGGGTATAACGCAACGCCTGGGAAACTGTTTGCGAGCCCTGATCATCGATCTGGTCGCGCGTTACCACGGATACCGACTGAGAGGTCTCCAGGATAGACTTGCTTGTCTTGGTTGCAATCTGGCTATGGGTGGCGTTATAGCCTTCCATGGTTCCAAGCGCATTGCCCAGTGCGAAATCAGTAACGGTAGTCGCAGAAAGCTCGGAAACATCACTGCCAACGCTTGCTGTTCCAGCCGCCAGCGAATAGCTGCCGCTACCGGTGTTGACGATCTGCAAGCCGCTTCCTTTTAGCAGCGCTGCAAAACCTTCTTCAACACTGTACTGCCCCTTGAGACCTGGGCTCTGCTTGCCCTCCGTCAACGAGCCATCGGCAGATAGCATGACATTCGCTTCGCCAGCAAAACGACTCAATGCCGTCGACAGCGGGCCAGCCGGTATATCGTAACTGCATACTGCCTGGGCCGCGGCAGCCGCTTCGGCGGCATTACCTGCAAGCGGCACAAGGGCGAGGCTCATCGGTATAGCGAGTGCAGCAGCATGCACAGCCTGACGCAGAGGGCTCCGCTTGAAAAAAGCCTGATACGAACGACGCGAATCCATTACTCATCCCTTTTTGTGTTCAACAGTGATGGCTTTCAGCCTGTTTGAGACTAAAGCCAGTCGAAACCAAGAAAAGGGAACCGCTAATGATAATATTTTTTATTAAGATTCAGGCGGGACGCGTTGAAATAGACGTCCACCAAGGCAGCGGGCGATTGATGCGAATGGGCAGGCTTTGCTCCAAGGCTGTCAGCACCCGCTCCGTATCTTTCAGCGGGTATGCACCGACCAGACGCAGATTCGCTACATCCGGATCACAGGCCAGATACCCGGAGCGATAACGCGATAACTCATCAACAAAGTCGCTCAATCGCATATCATCAGCCAGAATCATCCCCTTGATCCAAGCCTGACGGCGTTGCTCACTCACCCGAGCAGTAGAAACCTCGTCAGTGCTAAAGCGCACCTGTTGTCCTGCCTTTACTGTGACGGACGCCGACGCCACAGGAGCAACCTGCACACTGCCGTTGAAAACTGCCAACTCGCCAAAGCCTCCTCGATCAAAAACACTAAACTGGGCTTCTTTGGCCAGTAACGCACCGAATGTCGTATCAAGCGTCAGCGGGTAGTGAGCATCCTTGCCTCGAGACAGCATGGCCTCACCCTTGTAGAGTGCCAAATGCAAGCGGTCCGGTTCGTTCGAGACGTCCATTGCCGTATCGGTGTTCAGCCAGAGATGCGAGCCATCAGCAAGCTGAAAATCCTTGATCTCTCCCACACGTGTTCGGTAGCTGGCATACCATTGTCTCCAGGACAACTGTGAAGAGGTAGTCCAGGCCAGAACACCGGTACTGCAAAGTACGGTCATCAGTTTTAATGTCTGACGCCGCGTTTGCCCTTTTTTCTGTAGCGCTTGTGTAGCGCCATGGCGTTGCTCGCAGGGTATGCGCTGAAAATGACGACTGATCAGCTCGACACGCTGCCACGCCTGGACATGTTGCGGATTTTCTGCCAGCCAGAGCTGCCACTGCATACGCTCCTGATCGCTGACATCATCAGCACTGAGCACGGCAAACCATTCGGCCGCCTGCTCAAGCACCGCAAAGTCGCACTCTGTCTCGGACATCTGCTGGGCGGCCTGCATGGTCTATTCCACCTCAAGGGTCAGGCAGTGCAGCATGGCTTGGGCCATGTACTTTTTGACCATTCGCTCGGACACCCCTAGCGCCTCACCAATGGCTGCATACGTCTGTCCTTCCAGTTGAGACATCAGGAAGGCTGAGCGCACCTTTTCAGGTAGACGGTCCAGCATGGCGTCGATTTGAACGAGACTTTCAATAATGATTTCACGCGCTTCTGGAGATGGCGCGTAATACTCGGAACGATCAGCCAGCGCCTCGAGATAGGTCCGTTCGATATCCTGACGCCGCCAGTGATTGACGAGTAATGAATGGGCGATGGTCGATAAGTAAGCGCGCGGCTCTCGAACGGACGGAAGATCGCGTCCTTTGGCTAACAGGCGAAGGAATGTATCCTGGGCCAGATCGGCTGCATTGAACGAGCATCCCAACCGTTTGCTCAGCCAGCCGTACAGCCAGCCATGATGTTCGCTATACCAGTCATGCAAGGCGTTGGGTGATGACACTTCAGCCGCGCACATGTCAGAACCTATCGAGATGGCATTGAGATATCGCTAATGATAATGCTTCTCAAGAATAGATCTATGCTTTTTTACGTCAATTTGCGTACCGCCGATCAAAGCGTGATCGGCTTACGGCCTGCAAAGGCATGCGTAAGGGTGCCGTTGTCTACCAGATCAAGCTCACCACCCAAGGGGACACCATGGGCAATCCGGGAAATAGTTAAACCGCGCGGTTTCAATAGCTGCGCAATGTAATGGGACGTCGCCTCGCCTTCCACTGTCGGGTTGGTTGCAATAATGACTTCCTGGAAGGCACCTTGCTCGATACGCTCCATCAGCTCTGGAATGCCGATCGCCTCCGGGCCGAGACCATCCAGAGGAGACAGGTGCCCTTTCAGCACGAAATAACGCCCACGAAAGCCCGTCTGGTCAACGGCAAAGACGTCCATCGGTGACTCAACCACGCAAAGCAGTTGATCATCCCGATCCGGATCAGCGCACTGAGGGCACAGTTCGTTTTCCGTCAGGGTACGACAATGCTTGCAATGCCCTACTCCCTCCATGGCTGCCTGCAAGGCACTCGACAAGCGCAGGCCCCCGCTCCGGTCACGCTCAAGCATCTGCATGGCCATACGCTGGGCTGATTTCTGGCCCACCCCAGGCAAAATGCGTAGCGCGTCGATCAATTGTCGAATGAGAGGACTAAAACTCATGAAGAAATCTCGAATGGAGATAGATAAAAGTATAGACAGGCTATCGTCTGTTAACGTGCCTGGATCGCCGCCAGCCAGAACGGCCAGCGGCGTGACCATAAGCCTTTAGACGCTTAGAAAGGCATCTTGAATCCAGGCGGCAGCTGCATGCCCGCAGTCATACCAGACATCTTTTCCTGGCTGTTCTGCTCGATCTTGCGAACGGCATCGTTCACCGCAGCCGCGATGAGGTCTTCCAGAATTTCCTTGTCTTCCTGCATCAAGCTGTCATCCAGCGATACACGCTTGACATCGTGGCGACCTGTCATGACGACGCTGACCAGCCCGGCGCCGGACTGACCGGTCACTTCGGCATTTGCCAGCTCTTCCTGCATCTTCTGCATTTTTTCCTGCATTTGCTGAGCCTGCTTCATCAGGCCGGCCATGCCACCTTTTAACATGTCTGTTTACCTCGTCTGGTTTGAGAACCCGGTCAGTCCTTGGAATTGACCGGCTCGATAGTGTCCGCGCGGACTACAGCCGCGAACTGTTCCATCATTTGCTGGATCAGCGGATCATTCTGTATGGACGCCTCAGCTTCCCGCTGACGCTCCGCACGTTTGCGAGCGGCAGCCTGTGCTGGCGTCTCCTGCTCGGGCGTCTGGAGTGTGATATCCAGCTTGATCGTACGCCCTTGGTATTGATTCAAGGCATCATTCAAGCGGCGATGCTGGTTCGTGTTGAATAATGCGCTCTGATTTGGATCCAGATGAAGGTGCCATGCATCATTTTCAACCGACACCAGCGTACAGTTTGCCGCAATGCTTGCAGTCATGCCTCCTAAGCCTAGCTTAGGTAGCAATTCGATCCACTCGGCGGCAAGTCCGGTTGCAGGTTTGGCTGCCGGTACGGGCTCTGGGGCCGTCGCCGGCGCCTCGGCCAGTACGCCTTCGGTCAGCTCGTCCAAATAGCCGTAATCGGACTCGGCATTGTAATAATCATCGGCAGGCGGTGGCTCGTCGTCTGCCAAGCCTTCATTGTCCTGCTCGTCAACGACCCGCTCAATGACAGTGGCCTCCAACGTTTCGGTTGCCATCGGAACCACATGGGTTGGCTCTACCGGCGTTTTGATGGCCGTTGTAGGTTCATCCCAGGGTAGATCGACAGGCTCGCTTGTCTGAGAGGCCTCTGGCTCTTTCGCAACAGGCGATGCAGAAGCCGTTACCGGTTCCGGCCGAGGCTCGGACTTAACCGGAGCGGGACTGGGTTTCGCCACGGGCGCTGGGCGAGTGACTGGCGCAACAGGCAACTGAGCCGGCGTGGATGGTGCAGACGGAGCGGCCACCGGTTCTGGCTTGGAGTCAGTCGTGGCCTGACTGGCTCCCAACGTCTTTAACGCAGCCTTGGGTGTACTGCCGCCGCCCTCAGCCGGTCGGAAGGCCAGCATCCTCAGCAATACCATTTCAAAGCCGCCACGAGGATCAGGCGCCAACGGCAAATCCCGACGCCCAATCAACCCCATCTGGTAATAATATTGCACATCTTCGGCGGGTAGCGCCTGAGCCAAGGCCAAAACCTGCTCACGATCACCCTGACCGTTATCCACAGCCTCAGGCAACGCCTGGGCAATCGCTACACGGTGCAAAACATTCAGCATCTCGCCCAGCACACCTGCCCAATCAGGACCTTGCTCGGCAAGATGACGTACGGCCTCGAGCAGTGCGCGGGCATCGCCTTCCAGCAGGGCTTGCAATACACCATATACCTGCCCTTGATCCAACGTACCCAGCATGGCGCGTACATCGGCAGCCAGAACATGCCCTTCGCCAAAGGCAATCGCCTGATCGGTCAGGCTCATCGCATCGCGCATCGAGCCATCGGCAGCACGCCCCAGCAACCATAGGGCATCCTGTTCGAAAGGAATCTGCTCAGCGGTCAACACGTGGGTCAGGTGCTCAACCACACGCTCAGGCGGCATGTTCTTCAGCGAAAACTGCAGGCAGCGAGACAGAATGGTAACGGGGAGCTTTTGCGGATCGGTCGTTGCCAACAGGAATTTAACGTGAGGCGGCGGCTCTTCCAATGTTTTCAACAGTGCGTTGAAACTATGGGTCGAGAGCATGTGGACTTCGTCGATGAGGTAAACCTTGTAACGACCACGCGTAGGGGCGTACTGCACGTTATCCAGCAGCTCCCGGGTATCCTCTACCTTGGTGCGGCTGGCAGCATCCACTTCGATCAAATCGACGAAACGACCTTCATCGATTTCCCGGCAGACCGAACACTCCCCGCAGGGGGTCGAGCTGATGCCGGTCTCGCAATTCAGACACTTCGCCAGAATACGCGCAATGGTGGTTTTACCCACCCCACGCGTGCCGGTAAAGAGATAAGCGTGATGAAGGCGCTGGTTATCCAGGGCATTGATCAGGGCTTTAAGCACATGGGTCTGTCCGACCATTTCACGGAAAGAGCGCGGACGCCATTTGCGAGCGAGAACCTGATAACTCATCGATACCTGACACGGCGAAGAAAAAGAAGTCGGCTAATGCTAGCGAAGCAAGGGGTAAATTGCATCCAAAAGCCTATGACTCGCCTCATATTCCTATATCGAGTCATGTACGGGACACCCTTTAGCCAGACTCAAGAGATGGGGTCTAGGCCAGAGAAATCAAGGCATTCAGAAGATAACCCAGCCTGAAATGGCCGGGCTACCTTAAAGAAGATCAGTGCGAGTGCCTCGGCACCTCGGAGCCACGGCAGCCGACGAGGAAGTCGAAATCACAGCCCTCATCGGCCTGCAGCACGTGGTCCACGTACAGCTTGCGGTAACCGCCACCGAGCAGGTTGGCGTTCGGGTC
>NZ_WOEJ01000025.1:0-49219 GCF_019400845.1 Pseudomonas sp. MAG002Y
GGTAAGAACGACTCCACGCCAGTCCTTTCGCTGCTTGAGCGTGTCTGGAACTACACCCTCCTGGACAAAATAGAACGTAAGCAGAGGTGGCTTACTCATGCGCCAGCTCCTCGATGCGCTCCTGAATCTCATGGCTAAAATCGCCACCAAGCGGTCGCAGCCAGGGCTCAGGCAGCATGGTGCGGCCATTCCTGACGTATTCACCCGTAAGAAGCAGCGAGACCACGTCTCCGGTTACGATCCAGGCAGGGTGCGAAGTCGTGTTAAAGAACATGTCCCCATCAAAGGGATACATGTCTTCAGGCTCAACCCTCATAACACACTCGACACTCTTGCCGATGTTTTCAGAAAGGACATCGAACGCGATCCAGGCCGCATCGCCGGGTTTGAACTGGCTCATGACTCGGAGATCCTGGTCATCTGCCCGCAGTGAGTGCACTTGGTTCTGGTGCGCTCGTTCAATCGCTCGATTTCTACCTGATAGCGATCATGCTGGCGCATGAATTCGCCTTGCTTGCGACACAGCTGCAGCAGCGCAAACATGGGATCGATTTTCTCTGAGCAGTCCGCGCACCTGATGTAGGCAAGCCGCTCATCGATGACAAAGCGCTCATGCTTACAACTCTTGTGAGAAGGCATTACCCGGTTGAGGACCTGCTCTACCCGCCCGCCCCGGTACCGAATGGGCAGATCAAGCGGAAGTCGGATTACATTACCTTTGGATTCCTCGCTCATGACACTGCGGCCTCCTCTGCTGAAGCAGCCTCGGTCTTGGTGTCCGGAGCGTAAGCCCCATGAATGACCTGACGCCGGCCTGTCTCGCTTTGTGGAGTCACGACGCCCAGCGCTTCCAGACGGTCCAGGATTGCGGCTCCGCGGTTGTAGCCGATTCCAAACTGGCGCTGGACAGCACTGACCGACGCACGCCCTGATTCGATGACGTACTGTTTGGCTAACTCGAGAAGCGGGTCCTCATCGGAGGGATCTTTTGCCGCTGGAAAGACCTCCGCTTCTGCAGCAGGCTCCATAGGGATCTCCAGCTGGTCAGCATCACCCTTGATGAAATCAACACCTTCGTCGTAGTTATGGGGCGCCAGCACCAGCAGGCATAGCTTGTCAGCAGCGTCAGTAACGGCGTGGCGATGTGGGGTATCACCCTCAACATCTGCAATGATCCGAATGTTTTTCTTGACCTTGATTTCAGCCAGCTTGATAGGCACTGCTAGCGCACCTTTTCCGGCAATGATCCGCACGGCCATGGTTACACCTTGCTCTACTGCCTCTTCCAGGTTCGCAATAGCCTGGTTCTGCTGCGACTCGCTCAACCGCGGCCAAACGTCCGGGAGGTCATGGAACTGCTTGAGGCAGACCTTGATCAGGTCGTGCTGCAAGAGTTCGCTGGCGAGCTCAGATGGATGAAGGCCCATGTCGTGTGCGCGATCGATGATTTTTTTGTGTTCGGCTTTCATCTCTAGTCCTGATGTGAGGGGGGATGTGAGGGCATAAGCTCAGCCTGTTGAGCAATCTGCTCAGCCGTCATGCCTGGCCAATAGCGTTGCGCGATGTACTCGCACAGGCTTCTGTAAAACTGGTTGAAGGCGACCTCATCCATCTCGTCGAAGGCCAAGCTCTGGGGGACGACGCGCTGCAGCTGGCCTACGTTGGGAATGTTGAAGATTTCGGTCTCGCAGCAAGTACCACTCTCGAGCTGCAGGCGCTTGAGGGCTTCGTGATCGGTCAGCAGGACAAAGCCATCGATATGCTGGCGCACGAGCCAGGCCAGCAGATGCGCCTTGCGCCATTGCGCTAGGTTGCGAGGCTTGCTGATGTCTGCCCTGATCTCATCACCAGGTGCAAAGCCACGCTGTCTTAGGAGGTTGAGGTCACTGGCAAAGCGTGGAACTAGCGCCAGCTGGCGCCGGCCAGTCGCCTCATCGATCATGACCTTGGCTTGGGTATAAATCCGATTGCCAAGCTTCTTGCTCTTGCGCTTATGGTCAGTCAAAGCCGACCTCCCTACTGCTGAGACCAGCCTCAACCAACCGCCTCTGAATCGTTACGTTTCGAGCATGGATGAAGCCCTGGGTGTTCAGGTCGTCCGGGGTCAGCCCTATACCCAGCCGACACCCGTCTTCGAAGGTGCGGTAAAGCAGCTCCATCAGCGCTTCGCGCTCTACAGGTTCGGTCATGAGGATGACCTCCTGCCAAGCGCACTGCGGATTTTTTTGATCTCGGCCTTGGCCAACTCTGTGTTGACAGGCCCCCTGGGTCCGCTCAGCCGCTTTGGTCTTCGACTATCAGGCATATCCAAAAGGGGTTTGTCGTGAAGCAGAAGCTTGCAGGCTTCGCGGTAGTGCCGTTTGAAGGCCTCAAGCGTGATAGGAGGACTTCCGTTCTGGAGGGCATCAAAGCCAACCTGTACGGCTGCGTGGTAGATAGCCTTATGGGTCCAGTCCATATCGCTAAGCGGATGTGAGCATTGGATGGCCTGCTTGAAAGCCTGCTCGACACTGGGCAAACCCATTTGCTCAGGGCTTGGCTGGCACAGCGCCAGAAACGTGGCCACGCTGGGTATGTACCCGTTTCCCTTGGCTCTCAGGTTGTCCAGCCCAAAGCGGAGCTGCTCGCAGCTTGTGATGCCTTCCTTGATCAACGCGGCTGCCCACTCTCGACGACAAGTGTCAAAGGTTTCCTGATCCTTCCAGCTGAGCCGATAGTACGGACAGATAGCTCTGAGCTGGCGGAAAAGCTGGCGGATAACATTGGCGGTACCCGCATCGATCTCAACTACAGGAGTAAACAGATCACCTGATGTCGGAGCGGACTGACTTCTGGGCACTCTCTCGACCTGGCCATGAATAACCAGCGGTGCGGGGTAGCGATCCTCAGACTGTGCAGCCACGTCTCAGCCCTCAATGTGCCGCTGCTACTGCAGCAAGATCCTCTCGAGGCCTGGAAGGAGGTTTACAGCCAAGGGCGTCCTCCTCGCGTTCCTTGCTGTCCAGTACCCACCGAACAAACTCTTCTACCCAGGCAGCCCTGGTCTGCGGCACGCTCTGGTTTGTATGGCAGACCACAAATTTCATAAGCATCACTGGGGTGAACCGCTGCAGCTCTACATGCATGGCGGTCGCATAGTGCTTGAGCAGTTCCTGATCCGGCTTCCACTCCGAATACATGCTGATGACATCGCCCGGCTGCTCGCTTTCGACTTGACGAACTACAGCACTAGGACTATCGGGCGCACGCGCTTGCACGCGCACGCCTGCGGGCGCGCTCGAAGAGCTCTTTTCTTTCTCTTTCTCTTTCTCTAGTCCGCATGCAGTCCGCGATTTGTCCGCATCGTTTGCGGACACTTTGCGGACATCTTCGGGACGCACTACGGACTGGCGGACAAGACGCTTGCGCTTGCTGTCCTCTGCTCGGCGCTTTGCTGACTTGCCGTTATGTTCGTGAAACTCAGGCATGACAAGGCCTAGAGCCTCATCATGCATCAGCCAGCCAACATCAATCATGGCCTGGGCAATGCCCTCGTACCCGACAACATAGTCCATCATCTTGGGGGTATAGCCTGGTAGTACGCCGTCATCGGAATGGCGGTCGAACGTAGACCACACCTCATGTAGTCCCCCAATCACCCTGAACTTGTCGGAATCCGTTGCGGACATAATGCGGACAACTTTCGGATGGTCCTTCAGGTCCATTCGCATTTTTATCCAAGCCATTTCAGTTCAACCCTCAACACATCTGGGGCAGCGCCCAACTGGTAGGCCGCTGCTAGTTTTTATAAGTGACGTTCCACACACTTCTCAGCCTGCGCAACAGGCGTCTGGTCGGACGACCTGCCACTATTAATAGCAATCCGCTAGCATCCCCTTCCCTTTATGCGGCCGTGTCATCAGGTTCTCGTGGGGCTATCTGTTTTTTGCTCATGACTTGGTGATACTTCATGAACGCTTCCACAAGATCCGCAGCCACCTTGTCGAATTCGCTGACCTGGCCAGCTGTTGGCTCAGGTGTCTGCAAAGTTTCAAGGTTTAGGTCAGGGTCAATCTGGAGCGCTCCACCACTCAGCCGATGTAAGGCGAGCTGGCGCAGAATCGGGATCCGGTCCTCTTGCCACTGCCTCACGGCCGGAACGGATATGTTCAGCGCCAGCGCTACCCCCTTCACAGATTTGAAATAACGTACTGCTTCGGAGCGCTTCAATGTCCCCCTCCCCTGGTGAACGTAAACCTAATCAGCCTAGGAAGGAAAGCAGAGTTTCCCCTGCCGAGCAAGCTACGACTTCCAGCGAGCTTGTATTGTTCTCGGCTATGGAAATCACAAAACGTCTTCGTCTTCTTTTAGAACATCGAGGCGTACCGCCCGAAAGGCATACGAGGGTACTGGCTGACGCAGCCGGTGTAAGTCTCCCGGCAGTACGAAATTGGTTCTCAGGCGATATTGGAAATATTAGAAATGAAAACTTAATAGCCATCGCAAAAGAGTTCAAAACAACTACAGATTGGCTACTAATGGGTAAGGGTCTGATGAATGATCCTACAGTCCCAATTATTCGGTTTGAAGGTGGAGATCAAGCCGGAAAGAAACAAAAAAGATCAGAAGAAAAAATCCTCATACACATACAAAAATTCGATTTGTCGAACTGTGTCGATACCAAGAGCCGCTGGCTAGACAGTGACCCTGTATCGTTTGAAGGTGTAATAGTCACTCCAGAGTGGCTTAAAAAGAAATGCTCTTTTTATACATCAATTGACAATCTGGCTATCGTTAGTGCATTCGACGAGTCAATGACACCAACATTTACGTCAGGTGATGCACTTTTGATTGATCGTGGTATTACGTCAGTTGAAAGAGATGGGCTGTATTTATTTGTTTTCAATCAAAAGATATATATTAAAAGGCTTCAATTGTTGCCCGATAATAATATAAGAGTAATTAGTGATAACAGGCTGTATCACTATTTTGACGTTATAGAAAATGAGCAATATCGCCTCGAAATCAAGGGCCGCATTGTGCTGATCCTTGGCGTAGGTGAAGTGTGATCCAGTACCCCTAATGCGCAATTTATTGCACACGCTCAGGGGGTAAAACCCGCCTTCTGGCGGGTTTTTTTATGTTCAAACAGTTGTATCACTTGATACTTTCTCGCTAGACAAAAGCTTGCTTTCTCACTACAAACTCCCTCAGGCATTCATGAGTGCAGCAGATGAGAGAGTTTTTGCAGACCGACGCAGGCAAGGCCTGGCTGGATGACAGCCTTAGTCGCCTTCTAAACGGTTTACCCGTCCTACTGGCTCTAGGAGCACCCTCGCAAGATCAGGTCGTATCCAGGTTAACGATTGATCTTGAGATCGCAGCTCAGTTAAGTCCTTCTCGAAAGCTCACTGTTTCCAAGATGCGAGTTAGGGGAAAGCTTACTTTGCCCTTGCTCAAACACGACCAGATCAGGGCCAGAACATTAGCAGGCTATCTGCTCAAGGAACTAGCGCCCTTGGCAGGCTTGCAGGAACGCCCATGAGCAGGGTCAAAAGACGCCGCTGGCTTCTTGTCCGTCAATGCATGGCAGCAGTGTTCTTCTACCTGATCATCCTGGCGTCGATGGCACTCGCCGATCGCCTCACTCATGAGCCTACCAATCAAACGCTCAACCAAAATGGATGACGACATGGCCAGTGGAAGCCCATATCTGTCCTGCACCAGCAGTGACGCCTCAACCTTAATGTCTGGCCAGGCGCCAGACGATCCAATCGTTGCGGAAATCTGCCGCCGCTCCGCAGGCAGCCTCATGAATGTGCGCCGGCTTGAGGACGGCACTATCGTGGCTGTAGGTCCCCGTCTGTACAGCATGGCCATCTATATCGGCATTGATCTCTTTGGCTTTGATTACTGCTACAGCTTTGAGCGCGCCGCAGATGCAATCAAGGCCTACCGCACGCTCAGGACAGGCCGGGATATACCTGCTGGCCATCGCTCCGTTCTGCATCCAGCAAGGAGCCCTTCATGGCAAAGATCTACGGATTCATAAATGGCGGGAGCGCCGGAAACCTTTGGGCAATGGCCTTGGCAGAGGATGGCCATGTTCTGGCCGAGCACGTCAGCAGCACTGTGTACTGGGCTAAGCATGACCTAGGCATTGGCTCCACCTGGAAGCATGAGCTGTATGACCAGCATTACGGCGCCGGAAACTGGGAGCTGGAGTGGATTGAAGACACGAACGTTAATGATGGCTTTCAACAAGCTCTGCTTCGCAACGAGCGGCTGCCCAAGACCTGACATGAAGATTCATATCAAGGAATCACTATGAAAGACTCAAGCTTGATGTACGCAGTCTATAACTCACCCAATCTCTATCCGGGCCAGTATGTTGCAAAGCAGTGGATCTGCGATCTGAGTCCAGTACCCAAGGCTAGCGGCATTGTGCTCGTCGGCGAAAACCTTGAGCAGGTACGCCAGCAGCTGCCCGCAGGTATGAACCGCATAACACTGAGTCCAGGCAACGATCCCTGCTTTGTTGAGCTATGGGTATAGGAGCCGGCATGCCTACCTACTACCACGGCGGCCGTCCCGGCATGATCGTAGGCCAATTCATATTGCCTCCTTCCATCACAGGTGCTCGCTCCGCTGCTGAATGCGGTGCAGCTGAGGTCTGCAGGCGGGACCGCGTCTACATCACGACCAGCTTTGAAGCTGCCTGCCTTTACGCAGGCCTCTATCCAGATAAGCGCGGTGGCCACGTCTATGTAGTCACTCCCCTGACTGAACTTGAACCTGATCCTGACTACGAAGCCGAGGGTATGTCCTACGCCGTCGAACGGGCTCGAATCGATCGGGTACGCAAGCTTTCACCTAATGAGATTGGCCAGATACGGCTGATCATTACGGAGAAATTAGGATGAACGATGCTTCAGCGCTGCCCTGCCCTTTTTGTGGTGGAGAGGTGGATCCAACTGGATGGCTCAACGGCCATGGTGAAAGAGGTCCCGAATGTGATGGCTGCGGCGCGACGGCGCCGTCAATGGAGATCTGGCAGCAGCGCCAGCTCCAGCCAGTACAGCTGCAGTTTCCAACAGTGCTCCGCAAGATGTGGAGTGGTGGCGATGTCCAGGAATGGCTCGAGGCCCAAGGCAACATCTACAGACTAGCCTCCAAACCTGATGAGCCAATGGCGCCAGCACCGGACAGGGACCCGTTAGCCTTACCGTCTGACCTGAAAATGATCCTCTGTGACGATGATGTCCACGTAATCAATCTGGATCCTCGTGTGAGTCATTGCGGCTGGGTCATGCGTCGGCACCCCAATGGCGGACTTGTCTCTGTCAGACAGGCCACGGTTGCCGAGATCATACAGGCCAAGATGAGGCTCAAGTTGAATCTGAACCTATATCGAGAGGAGTTGAGTTGACTGACCTGTCAGTGAAAATGGGAGTGCTGGCGCCAAGTCTGGTTGAACAGCTCAAGCCATACGGGCTAAAGCTCGACCAAGTGCAAAGGCTGCAGGATCTAAATCAGGCCATCACCCGACTGTATCTTGCCGAGGTGCTGACCGAGACCGAAAAAACACGAGCACGCAAGCGACTCATGAAGCGCATCACCGATGCAGTGAAAGAGGTACAAGGCAATGACTTCTGAAGAACGCACCGCCCTGATCGATCGCCTGGACAGATCCTTTCGCGTGATGCCTCTCTGGGCTCAGGCAGCATGTAAACATTCGATGGCTGCGCCAGAGATCAATCCAAAAACAGGCAAGCCGTTCACTAGCTTTCGGGAAGTTATCAGCATGGCCGCGGACGAAACTCTGGAGACGCTAAGGGATGATTTCGAGAGCAATGGGGATTTGCTACCAGAGGAGCAAGGCCTTTCCAGCTGAGCCTGATCAGGCTTAGCACTTAAAGCATCAGCGGGGCTCCAACTGCAGTACATACGTCAGAACTCGATGGTAATGACCAAGAAGCCGAAGCATCCAATCACCCTGATGGAAGTCGTCGCCTGGTTCATTGCGGCTGGACTCATCTATATGTACTACCTGGTATATACCGGGCAGTACTAGGAGATCAGATGCATTTTAAGTGCAGGCTCAGTGTAAGCTATGCACTAGAAATGCATTAAATATACATCGACCATACATCTATCATGATGCTAGTATGCTTCCCACACATCAACCAGATGCCACGGGAGGCGTCCATGATTGTGCAAGTAGCCCACGTCAAAGGTGGGATTGGAAAGTCCACGCTTGCCCTCAACCTTGCGGTGAGTCGAGCGCGGCAAGGGCGCAAAGTCTGGCTGATCGATGCAGACCGACGCCCCTCCTCTATCAAAGCTTTAACCCTGCGTAATGATTCAGGCGTCGAGCCGGGAATCATCGTAGGCCATTACCCAGACGGGAAGGAACTGCGGACTCAGGTCAAGCTCCAGCGCGACATGTTTGATGACATCGTCATCGACTCAGGTGGCCAGGACTCCTCGAGCATTCGTGCAGCGCTCTTGCTTGCTGATGTTCTGCTGATCCCCAACTCGGTTGCTGCAGTCGAGACCTGGGCGCTTGAGGAAATGCATGCGCTGCTCGAGGAGGCTTTGAGTGTCCGTGATGAGGAGTTGCGCGTTCACTGCATCCTCAACAACGCAAAGCCCGGTTTCTCAAACGCTCGAAACCTGAGTGCTCAGCGAGTCGTACAGCATTTCCCACTTTTCCCCCAGGACGACCTGGTCATTGTGAAGCGCGATGCATTTGCTGATGCGTTCGGACTCGGCCTTTGCGTGGATGAGCTGGAGAAGCCTGACCCGAAGGCGAGCGCCGAGCTGAAAGCCCTTATGAATTTGATTTATGGAGATGAAGATGGCCAAACAGCTGCCTAACAACCTACCGCCGAGCATGCGTAACAAGCCAGCCCCAAGCGAGGCAGCTGCCGAAGCATTTGTTGAGGCTGCCCCAGACGCCATGACCAGGAAGCCGGCCAAGAAGAAGCAGCCGGTTACCATGCTCTATCCAATGGAGCTGCTCGAGCAGATCGACAGGTACGCAGAGCGTAGGGGTATGACCCGGACTACGTGGGTACAGCAGGTGCTGCGGGATGAAGTAGAGCGTCTGGCGAAGGCCGACTGAGCGAATCAAAGAAGCTGGCCAGCGCGGTGGTCGAAGACCGCGCTGGCCTGTAACACACAAAGACCCTGCGAGAGGTTTTTATATGTCACATGCGGATCATACCGTAGTACTTAGCACGTCCATAAAAAAAGTTTCTGATATGCCGTACTGGGCACTGACCAACTATCTGGCCAGCCTTTCGCCCAGGTTCAGGCTTGTACTACTGGCTCATTTGGCAAGAGGTCGAGCATGAGCCAGGAGACGATAGCGGAGATGACCCGGTTGCTTGGTGCGGCCAGAGTGTATGTTGAGCTGTATGCCTATCGTACTGACAGTTCAGCGGCTCAGGATCTTGCGGCCAGGATCGCTGCAGTGCTTGCTATAGAAGTCGATGCGGCATGCACTGCTAAAAGTTAGGATGTACCCATAACACATAGTTGATGTATATGTAATGCATGATGCATGCATGGTAGGTTCATTTTATACATTCATCATGCATCAAACATGCACTAAACAGGGGGAACGCATGTCAGAACATAATTCTAAAAATAAGCAGGTGATCCTTGCTGGATGGGAGACTTTCCGTAAGGCATGCATCCATCCCGATGCCTCAGCTGCTCAGGTGTCCGAGGTCCAGAACGCGTTTTATGCTGGATGTACTCTGCTGTTCAGTACCATTATGAATGTGCTTGATCCAGGTGAAGAGATCACAGAGAAGGATCTACAGGTGATGAGTAATATCCGCGAGGAGATTATGGCCTGGGGTCAAAGCTTCAAGCAGCAGGGCCGCCACTAGATGAAAGGATGTAATCATGCCATACGCCCATCGGTACGAAGCAGTTCTGGTAAAGAGGCGTGTCTGCAGTAACGAGTCATTCTGGCCATACCTAAGCGAAGCATTAGCGTTAAAGCTTTATAGAGCTTCCATGTATCAAGGCTTTAATGCTTCTCGTGTAATTGATGAGATTGCGCGTCTCGAGGGAGCTACTCTGTCAAGGCAAACGAACACTAAGCCAGCGTCTCCATTTACAGGCTCTCACCTTGGTAGGTTCTGGCACAAGCACTGGACTGATACAGCCTTTATCAACAAGAACCTAGATGTCCAGTGGTTTAGCCGTGATGCTAAAGAGAACAAAACCCTCAGGAATGAAATCAAAAAGGCCTGCAACGCTCTTGGCAAGAGTTCGTTGGATGATCTATCTGAAGCTGAGTGTTGGGAGATCGCCGGTAAGCTTTCGCATGCTGTTGTACGGGATGGATACGAGAGCCGCAGGAGTAGGAATGCCTTAACGGGTGAGTGGCTTATCTACTACATCCACAACGGTCAGAACTATTACCTGGACATCGCTGTGCATTGCAGACGAAAGGATGAGCCTGCACTTCTGGAGCGGCTGCGTGCCGCTTGTGAATGGGAGTTTCCATTTGCGTTTAGCTGATCTGCTCTATGTTTGTATGTGATACACAAACATCAGTTCTGTGTTTGTGTTTTTTAAGACAAACATCGGAGCCCTTATGCCTTGTTACATACTGTATGACCAGGACCGGAAGCCGGTAGGCCATATCTGCGGGAAGCTCGGTGAGCATTGCGCTGAGTGTGGCAGCGTCAGCACAAACCTCTGTGATTACGTAGTCGGCAAGCGGAGCAAGACCTGCGATAAGGCACTGTGTGATCACCATGCCAACGAGGTAGGCCATGACCGGCACTACTGCATGGAGCACTTTGCTTTGTTTAAGGAGGAAGGTGGCGAGCAGCTCAGGCTAGATGGGTTTTATACATCTGACTAATACATGATCGATATATGAAAGATGTATGTCTAATGCATGCCTTAGGTGTCTGGAAACCAGTAAACCTCGTCCTGGTCCGCATCGTATTGCAGTGAGTGTTGCCGTAAGGCGGGTGGTATTTCCAGGTCCTTGATGTGTAGAGCATTAAGGCCTAGCTTCCTGGCCTCATCCTTCATGTCCACATCATTAGTGAGCAGCAGTCGAGCATTGTTGACCTTGGCAATAGCAATGATCTGCCAGTCAACCTTGACAGCCTGCCGAGCCCTTTTCTGGGTGATTTGTTTCTTGCGCTCGCTTCGGCCTGAACGCGATACCTGCACTGTTTCGAAAGCTGCCCGCTGGTCATAGGGCAGAAACTTAAAAGCGGATGTCCTGAGAACAGCCTGGCTATGTTCAAGCTCCTGCTCGGAGGCTTCGTCCAGGAACTCGGCCCACACCTGAGCAGGTATCCCGATAGGCTCGCGTTTACGCTTGAGTTCGTCGACAAGGCCCTGCATACGAAGCTGATCATCCGGTGAGAGCCGCTGGCCGAAATACACTGCGAGGATATTGGTGTCCCAAATGACCAATTAGTGTCCCTTCCGAATCTCTGCACAGTGCTCCTCAATATCAGGAACCTCACGCCAGCCAGTTGCTAACTGGGTCATTTTCGCAAAGGCGTCATCCCAGTCATTAGAAAGTGTCGTCCAGGACTTCACCAGTAGCTGATCCAGCGTCCACTTACCATCAAAGGAGCGCCTCCACTTGGCTTTGCCGGAGACCGCGATAGGATCGCCAAGGTAGTGCAAGCCTATATCTCTGGCGAGTTCCTCACCTCTGATGGTGCAGTGATACTCAACGCCATCTGAATCGATAAGCAGCATGGGAATCGTGTCATCCTTGCCGCCGATCTTGATAACCCTCCCGGTGACGGTGGACTCATCATCAACAATAATGTCTTTGATCGCCTTGATCTTTTTCCCGCCATGGAATGGGTAGAGCACAGTGTCGTCAGGACTCTTTAACTCAGCTTTCTTGCCATCATGGATCAGTAGTTTGTTGATGTGATCGAGAGCGTATATCGCTTCTTTCGGAGCCTTGGTGCTTTTGGCAATAGCTAGGCTAATGCGCTTGGAGACTGCAGGTGCCACTTCAGGCTCAGCCCAGACTCTCAGGGCAGCGCTTCCCTTGACCACTCGATCAAAATGGATGTGCTCATTCTCACCCATCAGCTTGGCCAGCTCAGCCAGATACAGCGCCAGCCGATCGAGCGGGAGTCTGTTAGGCGATGAGCCAATGATTCTGAAAGTGTAGGTGTGGGGCTTCTTCATAGCCGAGAGTCTAGTCTTGCTCTCGAGGACGGGCCAATGAGCAATATCTATGCTTTTGGACGCCTGCGTAATGAATTCTGCATGGCTGAAGCTCGTTGCGGGTAGGCAAGCATGAATGCTTCGAGGCCGAATCAATACTTAATCGATATATCATTGATGCATGATAAATGCATAGCATGCATCAAATAGATATTTGATAGATATAACCCCGGCGCGGAGGGTGAGAACGCGCCGGGGGTACAGCACATGTAATACCTTTGCCCGGCAACATGTACTGCATAGGCAGTATAGCCTTAGATATCAGATGCCATAATACTTATCTGGGATAGCACTTCATGTTATATCGGGCGTAGCGCAAGACATTGGCAACCCGTTGCTCTTCTTGAATCCAACCTTGTACTAGCTCCTTATCATAAGAGCAGAACACGATGCCTACAGTGGATAGATAAGCGCCCCAGCCATCCTTGAACGCGCGTAGTGATAAGCCCAGCTCTTCCCAGTAAACGCTGCGGCGTATGTCCTTGCGCCTGCGGGCTCGACAAAACCAAGGATCATCCAAGGTAGGTTTTGTGCTCCACTTTTCTAGGCTGTGTGCGATGTTCCAGATAGGCCTTTCTGCTTGGATTACTTGCTTTTCAGCTTCAAATACAGCGGACTTCGACGGGTATTGATCAATCTGCTTTTGGACGATATCTGGCCACCAATAGGTAAACCTTAGATGATGTGCAAAACGCTCCGCAGTGTCTTTAGCAACGCCTACGTATAGCAATTCGCCCCACATCCCATAGTACCTATACAGCTCCATTACTTCTGACTGCATTACTACCTGTCCTTGGCAGATGCCTAATCCTTAATTCTTACGTTTTGTTGGGTAGTTCCGGATGTTTGTCCAGGAGCTTGAACAGCTGCTCCAGCGGCATCGATCTGCTTCTTGAAAGCGACCATGGTTTTACTGAGTCTGATGCCGTCCTCATTGTCCAGGATGCAATCATTGCAGGCATCGCAGTATTCACCTTTGATGTCTTTGATAATTGTCGAGTGGCCCTTGTAGGAATAGGGCGTGTCTCGAGTGTCATGCACCAGTTCGGCCTGGCCACACATTGGGCATCTCATGAATCACCTGACAATACGGCATGCGATAGGCAACGACTCACACGGCCTCACGTAGCTGATCAGCCACGAACTGATTAATGCTGACGCCTTTGAGCTGAGCTTTGATAGCCGCCTTGGCATGCAATTCAGGATCAATACGTAGCGTAAGCTTGCCTGAATAAGGCTTCTGAGGCTCTTTTCCAAACTCTTTGCAGCTGGCCAAGTAGTGATCAACTGCTTCGGTAAAGGCCGCGCGTATCTCAGCAACGGAATCACCGTGAAAGCCTACGATGTCACTGATTCCAGCGATATGGCCTACAAAGCACTCATCTTCGTCACTATATTCAATCCGCGCGGTATAGCCGTTATATGTCATTGGTTTCATGGTTCTACCCCTACTGATTCAAGGAAGGCGCGTGCGTTACGCACTACATAAGGTTTGGCTTCTTTGCCTGGATGAGGCCGATGAAAATCAGCAGTCACACCCTTCAGCTCAAAGGCCACCCGGCTTCCATCACCTTCAAACACCTTGGCTCCAAGGGCCACAAACAGAGCCTCTATCCGTCCCCAGGCCAAGTTCTTCGGCACTGGTTTTTTAAAGATTTCCTGTAGTGTCTGACGGTGTTTCGTGTTCATATTGATCCCTTATCTAGGTGGCATTATATGCCACCACTTTTAGGGATGCCACCAAATATGACACCATAATAGGGGCAAATTCTGACCTCTCGTCCGCTTCACCTGTCCTCGGATTTACAGGCCCATCTGAATAACGATTAATACACCTGATGTAATCTTAATACATAATAGATGTATGATTGATGCATAGGTGATGTACTACATACATCAGATAACTAAGGAAAGATTATGACTCTTACGGATTGGCTGCCCAAGAACTCATCCGAGCTAGCCGCTTGGATTCAGGCAATAGGATCGATTGGAGCTATCTGTGTCGCCGTTGCGATACCTGCTGTTACCAGTGCAAAGCAGCGAAAAGCTTTGGAGAAAGAGCGGGCGGAGCGTGCAAAAAATACACTGATAGTTCTCTTTCCCATGTTGATGGATCTAAGCCGCTCAATGACTTCATTTTGTGAAAGGTATGACCCAGCCAATCCCGCCGGTAAGGTTCTGTTCGGTAATGATCCAGATAACGGGAATTTCCAAAGACATGCTGTTCGAGTAATGAATTCTGCAGCCACGCTCAATGAGCTGCCTAGTAGCGTGGCACATTCCGTAAGAGAGCTTATTGTTGATCTGATTGATCTTGAGCACTCTATGAAAACTGAACCCAGATCAGAACCTGGTGAAATGTTCGGGATGGAAAGGAAACAGCTAGTACATTTACGCCACCAGGTACTAAAAGTCCTAGAGACTATACGCAAGACCAATACAAAAGTAATTGAGGCGTTCGGCGCATAGAAGATACTAGATAGATGTATATTAAATGCATGAACAATGCATCTCATGCATTAGACGTAAATCATCATGGAGCACGCAATGACATTCATGGAGTGGGTAGCAAAGCTTAATCCGTCTGAGCAGGCGGCTTGGGTCCAGGCGATAGGGTCTGTATTGGCCATCGTCGTTGCCATTGCGGTGCCGGCAACCATAAATAAAAACCAACGTCGCGCGCTGGCAGACGATAAGGAAGAGCGGGCCAAGAACGCGGTTCTTATTATCTACCCACCGATAATGGATTTGAGTCGCTCGCTCGATGCCTTTATAGAGCTCCATGCACCGGACTATAACCCTGAGGACCCTGGCATTCAGCTGGATCCGCATGATGGTGAATTCACCAAGCATATTCCTCGTGTTTTAGCTGTTATCCCTGTTTTGAACGAGCTGCCACCCTCGGTAGCGGGGCCAGTCAGGTCACTGCTTGCTGAGCTGGTAGATTTTGATCACTGGCTCCAGTCGATACCAGCAATAGAACGGTCAGGATCCCCTGCGTTTTACAGGAATAATATCGACTACATTCGAGAGCGTGCGGAAGAGCTGGACAAGTACGCATCAACAGCAATGGATGCAGCTTATGAAAAGCTGCATGGAAAGAAACCTTTATCCGGCTGAGCCTGACACGTGGAGAGGTTTGCTTAACATATCTGGCTCAGACGCTTTACGTCCTGTCCATATATGGTGACAAACCGGGTCGCTATCCTGACAACCTTCCGGTTTTGCTGTCTACAAATTTACTGTTGCCCGCGCCAGCTCAGCATCCATGAGGCCTGGCCGGCTGCCCGAGCAGCTCCAACTGTCTACAAATTTACTGTTCTATCCTGACATTTCTGCGGTTGGCTAGGCCTAGCTGGGCTTATATGTGTAGGGAAACCGGGTTCTTTCCTGACAACTTTCCGGTCAACTGTCTACAAATTTACTGTTGCCTGCTCCAGCGTAGGATCCATGCGGCCTAGACAGCCATCGGATCGGCTTTTCCTGTCTACAAATTTACTGTCCTATCCTGACATTTTTGCGGTTGGCCAAGCTCATATGTGGTGAGAAACCGGGTTAATGTGTAGAGAAACCGGGTTCGTCCTTGTAGTCTCTTTCAGCAAATTGTATTGTTCGCCCGTCGCTGCAAAATCAGCGATCGACCTTGGCCGGTCGACAACCTCTAGGCGCATAAGCGCCACCACTCGAATGCAGGCGCTTTTTTTGTGTCTGCAATTTCGTGTTATGGCGGCTGTGCGCGGGACACCTTCGGGTGTGCCGGGTGCCTAGAGACCCGGTCGGCCAACCTGCGTACAGCCGTCACCAGTCTTACTTGGCCGTGAGCGGTGATGGTTCCACCTCTAGGAGCTCCACCTATGATCCAGCCACATTCTGATCAGATTGACCAAAACGCCGATTTAATCCTACATGCAGGCAATGCCTTGCAGACCATCGCTCAGCTAGTTGCGCAGAGCGATATCGCTGAAGAAGGTTATGGTGTAATTACCCAAGACCATAGAGTTAACCTCATGTGGGCTGTCGAGATCATTGGGGAGAGTTTGGTGAGGCGCAGTATGGTCCTTCGTCAGATCGGCCAAGAGAGGTGATTCATGCATGGCTTGCAATCTGGTGAATCGTCTCCTTCAGCCTATGTCTATTTTCTGCGCCACGATACAAACAACAGCATCAAGATCGGCAAGACTATCGACTTACCTAGACGCTGGAGGCAACTTGGAGGAAGCTTCGATCTTACAAGAAGCTTCTATAAAGTCTGCTCTTCTGAGTCAGAGGCCTTAGCTTTAGAACGACGCTTGCACCGAGCCTTTAAGCGCTACCAGTTCTATTGGGACGAGCCATTCGAGGGTTGTACTGAATGGTTCGATGCATCAGTAATGGATGTAGTAATCGAGCTTGTCGACGGTGTCCTGCCGATCGTAGTGACAGTGACGCAGGTCGGACGGCCTAAGCCCAAAAAAGCAAAACCTGCTGAATGGCGAATTCGACCGGGACTTTATATGCACTGGCAATACGAAGTCCGGCTTCTTCTGAAAGACGCACTTCGCGTATGCACCCTAGAGCTCGCAGGCGACAAATTACTCCTAACTGGTGAAGAAGCAGAAAGGTATAGCTATTTGTTGTTTCGGCACTGCGTTGAGTATGAAACAGGTCACGAGTACGGCTGGTTCAAAGTTTTTGGATCGCTAAGCGTTCCACGTCCTCCTGATCTTCAATATAGCCTCACCCTTAACTCATCAGTTCCGCTCTCCACGTTTGCTGGTTTAGTGGTACTCCCTGGTGAACAATTTCAGACATCTTTCTCATATGTGTAGAGATCCCGTGTTGCTGTTAGCTCTTGGATTTTGCTTGAGAAAAAAGAATGATTTTTTATTTTTCTTTTCTTTTTCCTTTTTAAGAGCCGCTACAGCCCAGTAATGGCGCGGCTTTCAGCGCCCATATGTGTAGAGATCCCGTGTTTGATGTGTAGTCAAACCGGGTAATATGTGTAGTCAAACCGGGTAATATGTGTAGCTAAACCGGGTTCGTCTGGAAGGGGTTTTAAGTGGTCAAGAAAAACAAGAAGGACATGGTTGTTCAATCGAACCACTTGGTTGAAGCTGCTTATCAGTTGAGTCTTGGAGAGAAAAGACTGCTTCTGTTTTGCATAGCCCAGATCCGACGCGACAGCGAGCTGACGGATCAAGTCATGTATACAGTTCACGCCTCCGATTATGCCAAGCGCTTCAACATTAAACTAAACGCTGCCTACGAAGAGATGGCGTTAGCTGCTACTAAGCTTGAAAGTGAAAGCCGTGTAACCATCTATAGAGACATCGATGGAAAACCAACAAAGTTGAAGCCTCGATGGGTACAGACGGCTGGATACCTACCTCGAGAAGGAAAGGTCGCTCTTCGATTCAATCACGACGTTGTCCCATATCTTTCTCAACTGCAAACAGAATTTACTCAATATCATTTGGACGATGTCTCACGGATGACGAGTCCTAACGCTATTAGACTCTATGAGCTTCTAGTCAAATGGCGTAATAGTGGTGATATGCATACGTTTGAGATCAACACGCTCAAGTCGTTAATGGGACTCGATGAAAGATATACATTGATGTCCAATTTTAGGAGGTCGGTGCTGGATGTCTGCGTGGCCCAGATCAACACACACTCCCCTTTATTCGTTAGCTATGAGCTAGTTAAATCAGGTCGTAGCGTTTCCCATCTTACCTTTCATTACTCAGATAAATTACTTGAGCCCCTTGAGGCACCTGATCCTGTAGTTAAACCTAATAAGAAAGCCCTTACTCGTGATCTCATAGCCCGTAAGGCTTTGCCTGGAGAAACTTGGGAGCAAGCAGAGGCTCGACTAAAGAAGGCTTTCGCCTCTCTCTAAGTACAGTCGGAATCTTTAGTAGATAGCCGTTTTTCCCAAAGGTCCTAGTCAGCATCTTTCTTTCCGACTACTGTATGCATCCTCAGTATTAGGGATGCATTACAGCATGGAATCAACAGCAGAGTGGTACCGACTGGCCAAGGATCAGCACGCGCTGGTACGTCATCCTGCCTCCCACACGTCCTACATGACTCAGGTCGCGGACCGGCTTCTGAATACTGACCGGATTGACCGGGAGCAGTGGAAGGACATGATGGAGGTGATCTCCTCCGCTAAGCTCTGGGCCGCCGAAGCCTACGACACCTACTCTCCAGGCTGGATGAATGGCGGTATCTACGAAATCCGGGATGCCCAAGGACGCTTGGCCGGTATGGTCGAGCAGAGCACATTCGATTTCTACAACCTCAGCGCAGACCACGGCGTAGTTAGGCGTAATCCTCAAGGTCGGCTGGAGTTTCACCATCGGGGCACCACACTGTATGGATCGGTCGATGGTTTCCAGTTCATCAGGCTGGATGATGGACAGCGATACGACCTGGTGCAGATCGGCCGCGTGCTCAAGGGTGAGCGAATACTGTGCATCACTCACCCATAGTCGGAATCCTTAGTCGATAGCCTCTCCTAACCGAACCAGCGAGTACCCGTCACACCGTTCTCATAGAAGCCGAGCCGGCTTTTGGATGCCGTCAGGTAGACCAGCCCACAGTAAGTGCAACGCTTGCCGCCACCGCGGGTTGAGATCTCCGTCCGGACTGATTCCGGGAATTGCGCCAGCAGGCTTTCGCCTATATCCATCTGTCTATTTGAGTTGCCTCCGGAACATCCGTCAGGACAGTAGCCGGGAGGAAAGTGCTTTGGCATAACGGTCTCTCCTTGATATGGACCTCTATTGAGGCTGAGAGCAAAACGGATCACAAGTACCTGCGAGTAGGACTCATGCCTTCGATGCACTGGATTGAGTTATTACGTACGTCACAATCCCCTGCCTTCTTTTCTCCTCCCGTCCTCATTCCCCTTTCCTCCTGTATTCGCGCTGCTAATATCCCCTAGACCAGCCCCCGCCACGGATTGCCGCCATGCCGTATCGCCGCAAAGACTCGAAGTTCTACTGGATCTCCTACATGGACTCGTCGGGTGAGTACATCCAGCGATCATCCAAGACGACCAAACTGGCGGAAGCCAAGGTGCTCGAGCAGACGGAGCGTGCGCAGGCCTGGCGTGACCGCCAGTTGGGCATCAAGCCTCCCAAAACATTTGAGCAGGTGGTCACCAAGTACTTGCTGCATGCGCGCCAGGTGCAGCGCAGCTATGACACAACGGTGATCCGGATCGAGATCCTGCGCCGGCACTTCGCTGGACAGGTCATCAACAAGCTCACTGCAGCGGACGTACGCCACTACATCGACAAGCGTATGGCAGACGGCATATCCAACAGCTCGATCAACCGCGAGCTCTCTGCCCTGTCTGCAGCGATCAACCACTGCAACAAGGAATATGAATGGGACCTGCCCAACCCAATCAGCGGCCGGCGTACCAAGGAGCCGGAGGGTCGAGTGCGGTGGCTGCGCCGATCAGAAGTCGAGGCGCTGTGTCGAGCTGCTCGAGAACAGCGGCATGGTGAGCTGCTCGATGACTTCATTCGGTTGGCTGTTAATACAGGAATGCGGAAAGAGGAACTGCTTGGACTGGAGTGGTCCCGCGTTGACCTGGCCAACATGCTCATTCACCTGGACAGTGAACATAGCAAGTCAGGCAAACGTCGATCGATCCCGATTAACCAGAAGGCGCTCACCATACTACGGTCCAGGCTGGCCCACCGAGCCGAGCATTGCCCGGATGCGCCGCATGTGTTTGTGCGTGACACAGGCGAGCGCGTTAAAACAGTCCGGACCGGATTTGAGAGTGCATGCAAAGCGGCCGGTATTCAGGATCTGCATATTCATGACCTTCGCCATACCTTTGCCGCTCACCTGGTGAGTGAGGGTGTACCGCTTGCGGAAGTCCGAGATCTGCTTGGCCACTCGACGATCATCATGACTGAACGTTATGCGCACCTTGCGCCGGCGAGAGTGAGAAAGGCAGTCGAAGTACTCGATCTGTTGGGTGAAGAGGAGTTTGAGGAGGACTTACGTTCTGACTACGGCATAAATCCAGTGCATCGAGAAAAAGAGCCGGCGAGACGGCTCAAAGCCATACAGGGTGGAGCCTACAGGGAATAGTCAGGATGACGTAGAAAAGCGAATGCACTGGATACTATATCCAGTGCATCGGGCTATAAACCCCATAAAACCTAAGCTTTACGCGGCAGCCATGGCCTAATGCAGGGCAAAAAGGTGGAAAATGGGTGTTACGTTCGGGCAGCTAAAATGTACGGCTGTCTCGATTGAGTTCAGAAGATGGTCAGGATCATCGATATTGAGGTCATGCCAGCCAATTCGGCGCGGCCCACTCAGGATGATCACCATGACCGTAGTCGTCAAAGCTCCCCGTATTGAATATCGCATTACTCGCCACAACGGTTTCGACATTGGCCGTGTGCGGCCTTGTCTCTCCGGTATGCGCAAGATTACCGCTGCGCATCATCAGACTTATTACTATGGCGAGTACTCGCATCGTGATGTGTGGACGGAAGATGGCTGGCTTGTGATCTCGGTCTTTGGAGACGATGGACTTCAAAGTGGCATCCGTAAAGGCACAGCGGTAGGATTCGTGACCTTCGATCCCGAAACGCCCCTGTACGTGGATATATCCAGAAAATGAACAAGCGACCTGACGCCAGCCAGCACAACGGCGATCCTGCCTATTTGCGATCGCTGATCGAGCGGTCAGGTCTTTCAATACGTCAGACGGCAGATCAGATTGGGATCCGCCGTACTGAACTGCAGGCCTACCTTTACGATGAGGCAGACCAACGCCACCGTACTGTGACGTACCCAGTACAGTTTGCGCTGGAATGCCTAGCCATACCGGAGGAAGCCAATGACTGACTTTATTTTCGAGGCAGATTCAGAAAGGGATGTCGCCTATGTTCTCTACAGAAACAAGAGAACACGGCTCGTCATTCATAAAGAGTTTTGGCCTAGACTCTCTTACATCGTAAAGGCGCATTATCCAGAGGCCGGTAAAGTGGAAGTGGTAGGTGTACGAAAAACCCAAGAAGCGGCGATAGAGCTGGCTGAGAAGTCAGTGCTTGAAAGGTCGGACTATCTCTAGTCCTTAAGGCAGTGTTCCATCCAGGTCCGGTTATGTGCCAGTACCTGGTCAAGCGATCCCTCTGAGAGGGACGCTCGCTCAACGGATGTGATGGACTTTTGGGAAACGCCTTTCTCCCTGAGCTCATCCATGGCCTCGACTGAAACCCCATAGATCTCAGGACTCAATAGGCGGATAGGCTCGACCCATGAGCAGCCCATATCCCTGGGCACGGGTTGCTTACTCTTTACGGGTCCAGTCGCGCTGCAGCTCACTACGCTTATCACGCAAAGGCATTGCAACAATGTCCGCATTGGTTTGCGCCCTCTTCTTTTGATTGGCCTGAATGCACTCATTGATGAGCTCGACCTCTTTAACCTTCTGCTCTGCCTGCTCAGCTCTTTGGTCTGATACGGCAGCCTCGGTCTTGGCCACAGCGATTTCCGCCTTTGCTTTGCGGGTTGCTCGCTGATGGCCCCAGACAATCCCGCCGATGGCTGTCATGAGCGCCAGCAGCACCGGCCAACACTGCGCAATGAGTTCAGTTATCACGTGTCCTGGGCTCCATATTCAAGATTGCCTGCGACACGGTTCACCCAGCCTGCACCGTATCGCTCAAACTTTTGGAGTTTGGTGATAAACCTGAGTCGCTGGGAGTTGAATTGCATGACTAGGTCAGTCACCGAAATTTCGCGTACAGCAGCCAACGTCTTAGGACCTACATCGCCATCGTCAACGACCTTCACCGCCCGCTGCAGAAACCGGATGCCATTTCCGGGGCCGTGATTTACCTGCGCATCAAATATCTGGTACGCCACGCCAGGGTCGTACTGGTCGAGCCGCGCGCGATCCCAGAAGTCTTCCTTGTAGATCCGCTTGGCCTGAGCGAGGGTAAGGTTCTTGATATCAAGCTTTGGGTACGTCATCGCGGAGATGCCAAATTTCGTTCCTTTGAGCTGGCCCTCCCCGATAATGCCCGTGGTCCAATTACCGCGGTCATTCGGGTCGTCCTGAAAATTCCCTTCATGACCCACTACCCGCTCGAACGCCATTTCAAAGTTCATGGCCAGTTTCTCCAGGCATAAAAAAACCCGCATACGCGGGTGGGGTCTGGTCCTTAGTGGTCATTGATCGAACGTCCACGTTATGGCGTAGATATCCTGGGGCGTGTTCTCTTGCAGAATGCGCGCTTCGGTGATTTGGCGAACAGCTGTAAGGTGAGCCATCACGGGCGTGATTTCCGCGTCTTGACTAATAATGAAGCTCACCAGCTCCGCCAGCGTGATGCTATCCCCCATGGCCAAGCGCGCCGCGTGAATAGCAGTGATGAAGGGAGTTTCGGGCTTTGCGTCATCGGGTGCCCTTAGCCACGCCCTGGCCTCATGACGCATCAGTGGCCACGTAGCCGGATCATAGCCGGTGAACCGGTTTTCCAGGTTGTCTCGCAGCTGGCTGTACTCTAGGCGCAACTGATCTTTCACACCGAGTCGGGCATCACTGATTGCCTGTTGTATCTCTTCAGGCGAAAGGTCAATGACGTTCCACGTTTGCCGGACGCTGTTGCCCTCTATTACGTAGCCCCCTTTTTCAAAGCGCTGCTTCCAGTCTATAGCTGGGTAGGGATCAATTGAGACGTAGGTATAACCAAACTGTTGAACGTCATAAATGGTGGGGTTTACCGGAAAACTTACGTTAGGATGGCGACGGCGGATTTCATCCATCGTAAACACTTGGAATGGGTCAAGGATTGCAAACAACATAACAAATACCTCTAGGCGGCAACGGGTAGCGGCTCAAGCCACAATGCGGCGTTGGTAGGGTTTGATGTGGTGGAAGCCACCGGCACTTCGGGCAGGCTGACAAGTGCGGTTTTGCTGGGTTTGAAAAAATCCATGTAGGGTGTGGTTAGATGCCAAACCAGAAGTAAATCACCTTCTGCCGACATATCCTGCGCCTGTGCCGTGCCGATGGCCTTATCGGGTGTACCTATCAGACTAAAATTGTCCGCGCCGTCGTTGGCGTACAGCCTGAGCGTGATTCCATCCGGGGTAGCGGCTGATCCGGTTGTGACAAGCGCTGCGTTTTTGCTCAGTGCGCAGCCATAGGTAAATGATGCAGTTTGGTCAGGAAAGCCGGTCACGCGGGTGAGGTTTGCCCCGGTGCGTTTCCATAAAACCTGTCGCATTGATGAACCCGTGCTGTGGACTGAAACAAGGTAATCGCCTGATGCGTCCAACTTCATCTGTCTTAGCGCTGCTACTGGGTTGATGTCGAGCGTTCCCGTCCGCGTGTAAGTGTCGCCACTGCGTTGCACAATGGCTATAAAAGGTGAAACGCTTATACCTACAAAAGCAAAGTCGCCGTTGGCACTAATAGCTACCGAAATTGCAGCTGAGCTGGAACCCAAACTAGGAACGGACAGCTTTTGCGACGGCACGCCATCAGTCAGGCGGTATATGGCGTAATAGGGTGATGTAGAGATACCCATTATTAAATAAGCACCGTCTGATGACACACTGACGGCGTTTCCTTGGCCTCCGGCCCCTGTAATCGTATCGGTTCGTTTAGTGAAGGTGTCTCCTGAGCGTTCATAAAAATGCAGAAACGGTGACACTGAGGTTGCGATGTACAAGAACCGCCCGGATGGGTGCCACGCCACCCCCACGGGGTTGCCTAAACCCGTATGGTTAAAGGGAAGTGCGGTAATGGTTGACCCGGAAATTTTGCGCATCTGCAGACCGTTTGTAGTGTTGCAGGCGAAGGCCGCATAACCATTGCGCGCATTACTGGCGGCGGTTATGGGCTGTATGCCCATCAGACGGCGGCTGACGTTCATCGTGAATCCTTAGCGGCAAGCACGCCACGCAGAGTCGTTCCATCATGCGTAAACACCAGCACATCAATTCCCGTCACACTTAATGCAGGTGCAGCGCCCCCCGGCCACTTGATCCCACTTGGCCAGGAATGCGAACCGCTGCCGCCGTTGGTGATTTCTACCGAAAAAGCTGTGATGTAGCCCGCTTCTGGTGTCACGTTCACCGTCCATGTGATAGCACCGGCGGTAGTGAGTTTGAAATATGAACCCTTGGCAACATCAAGCGTGACTGCTCCGCTCACGTTGCCAAGATTTTGGACCTTTTCCCTGTACCAGTTCGAAAACCCCACCAAGGCGGCTATTCTGGTCAGAACCCATGAGGTAGGCGCGGCCTTTGTTGAGTTGTCATCGTTTGCGGGAGTAGGCACGTTCACAACAGTGGTAAACGTGGGCGAGTCGAGAGGGGCAAAACCCTTGATTCGTCCGGCAAGGGTTTTGATATCCGCCGCTATCGACTGCGCAAGGCTTGAAGCGCGGTCGGCTAATGGCATTAGATTGTACCTCTTGCGGTGGTGTAGGCAGCCACAAGGTCAGCTTCAGGATCACCTATACCGATGTTTTGACAGGCTTGTAGTTTTTGCGCAGCGGTAAGGGTTTGCGACTGGTCGAACCTCACCCGGTTGGCCAGCTCTGCCGTGATCGTTGTTGCAAAGTTGGGATCACTGCCAAGGGCAGTAGCCAGTTCTTGCAGCGTGTCGAACGCGGCGCCAGCACCTCCCAAAATGGAATCGCGCAACGTATTCATAGCCGACTGAATAGAATCAAAAATCTTATCTGCCGACCATGTGACGGTGGTGTTGCCATCTCCTGCCATGTCGTCAATAGCAGCGCCTGCTGTGCCGCCTGCGGAGCCTTGGGCCATTTGATAAATTTCGGCAATAGCCGCAACGAACGTTGTTTTATTGGCTGTCGGCAGGTCGGCCAAATTGCCGTCCCGCGCAGCTAACGTTGCGATGTCTTGACCCAAGAGAGTGGCTAGGGCAATCAAACGGGATTCTGTAGTCATAGTGTGGTGCCTCGTGCGGTTAGGTAAGCGTTGACCAGGTCAGATTCGGTATCGCCTGGGGGAAGCGGCACCGCCTGGCCAGCCTTGGCCTTGTTGTAGTAGTCCGTTAAATCCACATCGACAGATTCTGACGTCGTAGGCACGTACAGTCCTTGATCCGAGCCCCAACGCAATGCATTTCCTGGATCAGTGCTTACTGCAGCTCCGCCTCCACCTGGTGGTCCTTGCACAGCAAAGGCAATCACCATCGGTCCTGGGTCCTGGTTATCAGTTGTGTCGGTAGTCATGGGTCCCTCGGCTATGCGGTAAACAGCGCCAGCAGGAAAGCGCAGCGTCATCTCGTAGTGGCCATGCTCTGGAATAACAGCATCGGCTTCGATGATTCGACGGATACGACCAGGTCCCTCGATCACCAGGCCTCCGGTAATGGTGTTCAGGACAAAGGGCTCGTCATCCTCTTCGCACCCGGTGATGGTGAGCGTGGCCACAACGCTCGTGAGATCGATCGGTGGGTGATATACAAGGCGCCCGCCGAGAGGCTTCGTGCCTGCCGCGTCGAAGTCGCTTATCTCAAGTGTGTTCTCATCAATGAGACGTGCTATGTGCGGCCAGGTCTTGCCTGCCTGACGATTTAGCGCTGGAAGGTTTCGGACATCGTGGATCCAGACAGGCCAGTCATAGGTGAGGCCATGATCTGGCACGGTGAGCCTGATCGGCGCTTCTGCTTGGATGGATGTAATAGGTTTGTAGATCCACCGTTCCTGCATCAGGAGCATGGACTGATTAGAGGTAACACCTGGAATTAGGCGTAGGGGTATCTGTGCGGGCTGCATAAAATGGCCGCCTTAACGTTATAGAGGGTGGGGTGCTGTAAGCGTCAGCGCGTGAAGCTGACGCTATGAATGTCAGGGGTCAGCGGGTTCGTAGGTGCCGGTATTTCCACGCCGCTTTCAGGCCCGCCGGGTAAACCGATGTAATAGCCATCCGTTACGTTGAACGTCTGGCCATCAATTGTGATGTGTTGAAAAGGGAAGGCATCTAGGCTTTGATAGGTGCCCCTGAATCTGATTCTGAGCGCCCCGGACTCGTACCAAAGCAGGTATAACAATTCGCCGTCTTGTCCCTGGGCTGGCGCTGCGCCCGGAATCACGCTAGCGCCAGCCGGGGCAATATAGCCTTGCCCCCCGGATGACGTGGCCCCCTCCATGGCATAGCCGAACACGTCTGACTGATATCGCGATAGTTCAGAAACCACTAGGATGCCCCCCGTTCGCGCCTGCTCAAGCGTTGCAACCATGCCTTGTGTGCGGGTTACGCGGGCGTTGGTATCGCGTAGAGCGTTGTAAAGCTCGCCCAACGTTCCTGCTGTGAGGCTGCAATAAACCTGGCTTCCAGCGGGCCAGTTCTGGGCGGTTGTTCCTTCCATGCCCCGTGATAAATAGCCGGTGCCGCTATAGACGGATGCGCTGACGATCTCCCAGCGTTTGGCGGTTGCGCCTATGCCGTCAGATAGCGTCAACAGGTATTTCCCATCCGGTAAATCTAACGGGCACTCTGTCGCGTCTGCGCTGAGCGTAATGGTGCGCAGCCAGTTGTTTACAAAATCCATTGATTAACCTCAGACCCAATAAACAGGATCAGTGCTGATTAATGCTTGTTTGGTTTGCGGGTTCCATGAACCGTAGATGGTGGAATAGACGTCTGCGGCAACGCCCTCATTCCTGAGCGGTGGTATCGGTGGGGTGCCGGTGGGTACGCCATTGACCGTAAATTCAACCGTACTGCCCTTGCGAACAAAGAGGCCATAAAGGCGATTACTAAAACGCCGGGGCGCAACTTCCAGCTTTCCAGGGTTAGGGCTAAACGGCCATTCGCTAGCGGATATGGCAGGGATCAAAACCCGCATGCCGTCAACTCTAACGGCCCCTGCCCTTAGCACGTCGAATTCCCAAAACAGCGTTCCTGTCACGTTTGTGGGCTTCGACTCGCTGCTATAGGTTCCGCCGTTTGTGTACGTATTTTTGCTGCTGTAGACGGTCAGGGCCTCATCAATTTGAAACCGTCCTTTTGTGCCTTTGAACGTGTGTTCAACGGTTACGGACTGGGTGACAACTTCCTCATGACTGTCTATGACCTCCCCGTCTCTCATCAGCTCAAGGCGCATGGTCTCCTTTGATTTGGCCTCACGTTTGAGCGCTACCTCAGAATAACTGGGCACAGTCACCACAACGTTGCATCGATCACCAGCGGCCCCCTGGTTTTCGGTGATTACAACATGCCTGCTATTAATTGAGGCCGATGGTGTAGGGGCGTCTACTTCGGCGGTATAGGTCAAATTGACGGTGACGACTGAAGCTGTGTCATCCTCGTTGTAATACATGCCGATCACCCGCCCTGTAATGCTTTTGCGTAGTGTCCCGGTGTAGATAAACGCGCCACCCAAGGCGGTGAAATCCTCAGACCCTGCGGCCGGAATCTCACCGACTAGAAAATTTGCAGTTGTGGTCTGGGTCATCCTTCCGGTACAGGTCGGAAAAGGTGCGCGGGTGTCTACCGTCTGGGTGTCATGCTTGAACGCTATTTGCACCGGTTCAGGCGTTGACCCGCTGTCGGTCAAACTGCCTAAGGTCTGCGCCCGGCTTCTCAGAATGGTTACGCCTATTTTTGCTTCGGCTCCCTCACCGCTTATGGTGATTTCAAGCCAGCCCAACGGACAATCACCAAACGCAGCGTTATCGGCTGGTACATACGAATCACCAAAACGCGGGGTAACGAGCCTGTAAACGCCAATGTTGAAAATAGAGCGGCTTCCGGTTTTGTTGGTATCAAAGCGCCGGAAGATCAGCGAACCAAGCGACTCAAAGCCATTTGGATCGGTCACCGCTGGGGTGCTTTGCCCCAACATGTTATCGGGCAGCGCTACGGTGTAGCTGTAGCTTTTGGGCTTTCCCGATAACACACCAAAGCGCGTCAGGATCACTTCAACGTTTTTTATTGGAAGGGCCACGGCCCCTTCGAAACCGGTACGCACCAGCCAGGTGTGACCCTTAGGGTCAATATATAGCCAGTTTCCATCACCTAGGTTCCTGCCGTGAAGAATGCCCACGCCCGCCAAAATGGCGGTATTTTTCCACTCACGCCCGGCCTTTTCGTCCGTCGCCTTTTGTTCGGCGGTGCGCTCATCCTTGGGGGCGTTGGGGTGCGCTATCAGTGAGTTTGACCCACACCGCCAGACCTCGCCAGGGTTCACCCTTCCGGGATAATCCATCACCTTGCCACTGGCGGTGGTCAGCTTGTAATCGGTAACGAGTCCATGCCATGGGCAGCCCCAAGGTGGAATCGGGTTCATTCCACGACCGCCGTGCCCACTGGATCAGCAAGCTTGATCACAACTTCTGCACCATTAGCGTCAGTCAGATTCAAGGTCTTGATTGCAGGCAATACGAACAGCCCATCACTGGACAGATAGCCATTTGGATACCACTCCCGGTCTGGAATGTTCTTTTTCTTAATCGTTCCGTACTCGTCCGTTCCTTCCCCTACCTTCGTTTTTTCAGTTAACGGGCTAGCTATGCCTGCAGTCGCAGTTTTTGCCGGTGGTTTATAAGTACCTACGCCGGACAGAGGGGCCATCGCACCGCGCTTTTCGATAGCTGGTAATTGTTTGCCCTGATTAGTAGCTGGATTGACCAGACGGTTGAGATCTTCAACAGTACTGCCGGTACGCTCGGCAATTATTCTGGCTCCAATGGCGCGCCGTTCGGCTTCGTTGTTTGTCCCAATAGCGCGGCGGGCAGCTTCATTGTTAGTGCCTATAGCGCGGCGTGCGGCCTCATTAGCTGCGCCAATGGCGCGGCGGTCTGCTTCGCTCATGGATTACAGCTCCAACGTATCATTAGGAATGGAGATTCTGATAAGAGCAGGCACTTCGTTTACGTGCTCGTTTCGCCTGGCTTCGTCGATCTCTGGAGCGGTCACCTTGACGCGTCTTGGGTATCGCTCGGGCGTTCCGGGGTCGTAACTGTCAAAACTTCCGGAAAAGCCGTCCAGGTCTTCATCAAATGGCGGATCTGAGGATCTACCGGAAAGTTGAGTAGATAGGCCGGCATAGGTGTTGCCTGTCGGCGGGTCTACCAACGGCGTGAGCGGCGGCATTACCAGCGGATCATTTACCGCTATAGAATCGCCGCCCCTTTGAACGGACAGTGTGATCTGGGTAACGGCCTCTCCTGAGGTCATATCAAACGTATCTTCAATATGACTACATTTGCCAACAGCCTTAATACCGGCGTCATCAACGCGCAGCGTATGGATGAGATCGACATCAACAACCATCGGTGCTGGCACTTCAATCCGTACCTTCGTATCTCTATGCGCTCCCAGAATGGTGGTGCGGGCTTTATTCATCAGCACATTAATAGCCGCTTCTCGTCGCACTTCATCTACAAGATCATGCGCGCCGCCAGGTTTTGCTTCGGTGATAGGGTCACTCTCCCATGCCTCGGCCTGGTCGTTTTCTATTTGCAGTGCTAGGCGTTCGCGAGTGATCTGCTCGCCCGCCTGCGCAACGCTTGCCGTTGCCTCGATACGGATGCTGTACTGCTCAGTAACTTGCTGCGTCCAGCGACGGGCTGCATTAACCGTGAAGCCTAGTAACAGTTCTGGATAGAACGTATTTATCCAGGGTGCACCTGTGTCGCATGGGTCAGGGTGACTATCAGGAAGAGGTAACCAATCCGCCCCAATCAACGTTTGACCAGAACCAGTAAGTGCTTCAGATACCATCGCTTTGGTAGGCAGTTCGGTAGAGTTCGTGCGCCACTCACAAAACCCAGGACCAATCATGGTATGCCCACCCATTTGCGGGCTAGTCCATGAATAGGTGTTGTTTTCTTGCCAAAGTCGAGGGAATCGATAGCCACCTTCGATAACAACGACATTCGTCAGATTATCTAGCTGAGCGAGCTCGACTGATGTGGAACCGTATATTGTTGAGCCAGCCCCAAAAATAAATGCTGGGGCTGCAGCTGCCCATTCAGTGACCCGCAGCTCTCCATATGGTGAAGCATCAAGGCTCACGGGACGTGTGCTCAAACGCTCACTGGCGTAATCCCAGTGGGATCTTCCTTCGGTAACTTCAAATACATCCGAAGACCATAACCCTCCTACCAGAGCATCTATATCTGCAATGCTCATAGCCTCAACCCGTTTTTGTAGGCTGTCCGTACATTCAAACGAAATCACCCGAGTGAACGGATCAAAGGTTGGGTCTGATATCTGCCCTGTGTAGCGCCTAGCGCTGCGAGTCTCATCGCCACGCCAGAACAGGAAGTCGATCTCAACATTACGCCCAATCCAGTCAGTGGGAACGACAGGGCCAGAGCTGAGCTGTATGGAAAACGTGGCGAGCCCTGCCGCACCTTCTTCGCGATCGATAGTGATCTGTCCCGTTAGCCGGCTCGTGACATCTTCCCCATTAATCCTGACTGCCACTGTCCAGACAAAAGAGTTACCCGGCTCGATAGGTGTAGGCGGCGTGGGCTGCTCAGGACTCTCCGGAGGAATACTGGATCCGCTCTGGTCTGTACCATTGAGAGGCTGGCTGTTTAGCGCAAATCCATTAATCATATTTCTTGTGCCGTCATGGTCCAGTTAAACGTCGCGTTACTTGGGTCCATGGATTCGTCAGGCGCGTCGGTGTATACCGTAAAGACAGGCATCCACAGGACGCGATAGAGATCGGCTCCAGATACCGCGTCAACAGTTGCCACTAGATCCTGAACAGCGACCTCTGCTGGCAACCACACTCCGTCAACGTAGGCTTCCGCCCATGGAGCGACATCAGGCCTGGGTACTGATAGCAGGGAAACGGTAGTTTGCCGGCTGGTTATGGCTATCGGCTTGGTACACCGGAGCTCAAGTGGAAGATCAAAATCCAACCCATCAAAACCTGGCCCCATCCATCCTGTACCGCTCAGCGTAATGGTGGTCTTTGACCAGTGCCGCATACTCACCAATGCGCCTTTGCTTAGTCGGATTAACGAGCGGCCCTCTGCGCCCCGTACATAGCGTTGCGTAACCGTCCCGGCCTGCATGACAATCGGCAGATCTTCGAGCATGACTTGAGGTTTTGACATCGATTTCCTTTCCTAAGAATGGGTGCGCCCGAACTTCTTACGCAGCCGCCTCAGCTGATCTCCCTGACTGGCTGGTACTGACACCGTCAGCGAGTCCCCACCCGGAAAGCTCATATCCATCGTTCCGAGATACTTATCTTGTGCGGGTTGCATAAGCGAAGGCGCCAATGGCGGGATGTTAGGTACTGGTCCCGATCCCACCGGCCCCCCCGTTGCAAACTTGGGAAAACGGCGCGCATTAATCGCCCGCAGAAAGTCATCACCCCAATACTCAGAAGCCTGAGCATTGATGATCCATTCCTTGTTCGAAAGACGGGCAATGATGCTGTCTGAGGTTGTGGTGCCCGGTCCCTGGACCTTGCCGCCCCCTGCAAACTTAGGCGTACTTGATGAGGAAGGATTAGCTGTCGAGGCCCCGCCTGATTTAATAAGGTTTGCTGCCTCATCCAGGTTGCTATCGGGAGCAGTCAGCGTGACCGGTATCGTCATGTACTTGGCATAGGCCTGCGCCAACGCCTGGAGCCTTGCCGTAGTCTGTTGCTCGGATGTCTCGTTGGGCTCATATCCGATCTGGATCCTCTGCAGCGCCGAAGCATATGCCACAAGGTCATCGACCTGTTTCTTGGCAGCATCCACGCCTTTTTGGGCATTGGCTTCGTCCAATTGCGCCGCTGAGTTGGCGATCTGCTGCAGCTCTTTGGCGATACCGGAAAAGCCATAGGTATTCTCTCCCGCTTGTTTAAGGTCCTGGAGGATTTTGGCTGCTCGTTCTGCCTCGCGAATTGCTCCTGCTGTGTCCCCAGCCTGGAGCGCATTACGCGCAGCCACCTTGGCGCTGGAAACATCATTGATGGTGCTGCCTGCACCGCCGCTCTGCATGTCTGTGACCAGAGAGGCAAAGTCCTTGGCGATATCCTTTCTACGGTCCTGCGATTTCTTCAGAGCAGCATTGGCTTTCTCGTAGGCAGTGAGCTGCGCGGCCAGATTAGCCTGAACGGTCCGTAACTCGTTGCTCTTAATTGTCTTGAGGGAGGTATTAAAGGCGGTTTCCTTCGCCTGCCTGTCCGAGAGCGCTTGAGCAATGGCATCACTTGCTTTCCGATACGCGCTGGCCTGTTTTGCAGCGGCAAGCGCTTCAGGAGATACGGCTGCAGTCGGACCGTTCTTCTCAAAGTCGTTGCGGCTGATCTGTTCTGAAAGCTTGGAGTAATACGTCTGAGCAGCCTTGAGCCGCTCGGCATAGGCCGCTTTCTCTGTAACTGTTAGCGCCTGCTGTTCCTGGGCTGTCAGGATTAGGGTATTACGGTAGGGCTCGTTAGCCTGGACGGTTGCTGCCAGGCTCTTACGGTAATCCTCTTGGGACTGAACAAGCTCCTGATTCTGCTGGTATAGGTCATAGAGTTCGGCCAGTTGGCCCGCGATGATTCCATACCCACCTAGCCTGGTTAGGTTGCCCACTTTGGACAGCGCACCAAACGCTGTGCTTAATTTGCCCGCCTTGCCAGTTAGTACATCTAAAGAAGTACCCGCGGCTGCAGCTGCGGCAGGAGTGGCCACCAGCTGCGAGAGGAACATGGCAAAGGGTGCTCTTAGGGCTCGAATCAGCAGAGCAGCTGCGGCTGCGCTGGCTCCCAGTGCCACGATGCCAGTGATGGTTGCACGAACGGGCTGAGGCAGCTGATTAAACGCATTCAGCATATCGGTCAGCATGTTGATAATCGGGAGCCCTGCCGCCACTGCCTGACCTAAGGCGAGCTGCAGCTCACCCACGGCGGCCTTGAACGCCTCCATCTGATGCTGAGGCGTATCTTTCATGATGTTGTAGGCGCGTTCAGTTGCGCCGGCCGCATTGGCCATCTTGCCTACTTCAGCCTGCAAGCCCCCGATATCCTTGGTCAGGGCAGCAACAGCTGTACGCGCTTCAACGTCAGGAATGATGGACTGAAGCGCTGCGTAGCCAAGCTTGGCATTGGCAATCTGCTGCAGCGTATTAGTTAGCCCCTTCCATTCAATGCCCAGCGCCTGCATGGCCTTTTTGGCCTCTGGTGCCGGCGCGGCCAGTGCCGTGATCGCTCCTCGCAAGGCGTTGGTCGCTATCGGTGTGCGGATGCCCTGCACCGTCATCCGGGCAATGGCTGCAGCCACCTCATCAAACTTGACGCCCGCTGCAGCTGCAATAGGTAGGATTTGCCCAAGGCCATCGGCCAGCTCAGGAAAGGTCGTCACACCGTCCTGAATAGCGAGGAAAAGCTGGTCATATCGTAGGCCCAGCTTATCAACACTCTCCCCGTACGCATTGATAACCGTCACGCCCGTTGAGGCAGCCGTCTTGGTCTCCGTCATCCCTGCGATGGCGGCTTTGGTAGCCAGCGTCAGCACCGACATGGCGTTCTGATCCGAAACGCCAGAGCCCAAAATATCGAGCAGAGCAGAAGCACTGTTAACCGCATCCGTACCCATGCTCAGGCTCAACTGGCGAACCTGCTGGCCCATCTGATCCAGCTGATCGCCGGTCAGGTTTGTAATGGTCTGCACACCAGCCATTTGCTGGCTAAAGGCTGCAAACTTATCGAAACCTCTGGAGGCTGCGACGGTTAATGTACCGAACGACGCAGCACCGGCGAGGATTTCAGCCTTGACCAATGAGAGGCTGCGCGTCCAGTCGCCATTAGCGCGGGTCAAGCTCTGCGTTTGACGCTCTGTCTCCGCAATGCGCTGCTTTAGGGTGTTCTGTGCCAGCGCCAGCTCGTTGGCTGTTGCTGATCCGGAGCGTCTGAGCAGCTCATATTGGCGCTGCAGCTGAGCGATCTCAGCCCGTGCCTCGCGTGCCTGAGCAACTCCCAGACCCTTTAAGGCGTTCTGAATTTGGCTATCCTGCCCGCCTCTGGCCGTACTTGCAGCGAGCTCCCGCTGAAGGCGCGCTTGTTCTGCTGCCAGGTTACGAGTGTCTACGCCTGCAGCCTGAAGCTCCTGTCGTTGCGCCTTCAGCGCGGCCGTTTGCTGATCCAGCCTGCGCTTTGATGACTCCATTGTGCGCTCAGCGGCTGCGAGTTCTCGCTGTAATGCACGAGCTGGCTGGGTACTGGCAGACATGGCCTTTTGCAGGTCATCCACTTTGCGCTTGGCTGCAAAAAACTCGGCAGCCGTACCCTTGGCCTGAGTCTGAAGCTCAACGAGCGTACCCACCTGACGCAGCGGTTTCTCCACGGTCTTGACCAGCTCGACATACTCTTTGCGAAAGCCAGCCACGCCGCTCTTGGCTGACTCCACATCAGCGCGCAGTTTGAACTCTAAATCGCTCATAGAAGCGTCAGGCCTTTAATGCTTGCAGGAATAAACGCCAGGGGTAGTCCAGGACCTGGTGATGACCGATCCGGATCAGAGTGCAGATGGTTTTTTCCAGCTGGCTCAAGGCGTGCTCTCTGGTTTCGCCAGACGAGCCAGCATCGCGAAAAAATGGGTATTCATTTCTTTAATCTTGCCGCGTACTTTCTCAAGCTGACTGGGCGTCATGTCTTCTATTTCAGCGGCGCTCAGGCTGGTGAAAGCAGCTATATCACTAATACGCAGATCATCGAAAAGCCTGACGCTCAGGAGGTCATAGTCCTCTCTTGCAACACTTTCCCGGATCTCTTTAACGGTTAGCTCGCGAACAATGATGTCTTTGCCATCGAGCGTTAAAACAGTACGGGTTGATGCCTCGACCATAGGATCTCCAGCCAATAAAAAACCCCGCAGGCCTGAGCCATGCGGGGCTGATAGGATCAAGTGTCAGCGGTTAGGCGACATCCTTGATAACCATGTATTGAGAGAGCCCAGTACCCTTGCGGGTCGGGTCCTTCTCAACCTTCGCGGTAAACTCCATACCCTGGAAGTCATCACCAATGAAGTTAAGCGTGGCTGGCGAGTGATTCACTCGGAAGACCTCGATTACTACCGGCTTACCTGACCGTGCTTCGTTCAGGCCTACGAACACATGGCGATAGCGTTTGCCGGAGTTGACCAGCGCCTGAACAGTGGCATGCAGGGCATAGCTGTAGCTGGCCACGACATCAAGCCCTTCTGCCGGCACGGTTCCATCCTCGATTTCCTCGATGAAGGGGAAGCCTGCAGGATCCAGTGTGTAGTCGGTGTCCAGGATCAAAGGAGCACCGCCTGCTGCTGGGGTAAGCACCAGGTTAGTAACGCCAGGGTTCGCAAGCATGATCAAGGAGCCAGGAAACGCTCGATGGGCTTCACCGGTAACCGTACCTGCCGGCACGTCAGTTGCCGATCCATAAAGGGCACGAGCCATGTTGGCCGCTTTGTAGTGTCTGGCCTCATAGTTCAGCGTGAGTGAGCTGATGCGCTGCACGGAGTTATCCAGACCACCGCCTGGCGTGGTGTAGTCACGCTCCTCGATATCATCTGTTGCCGCCTCATAACTCAAGCTTCTACAATTGCCGATGAAAATCAGGCCACGAGGGTTATCCAGATCCTCTAGGTACTGTTTGCCTACACCCAGAAAGGCGCCACGAAGATCAGCCATTGCTCTGTGCTCCCATCTCAGTTGAGGTATCTGGCTCAGGGGCGTTGGCCTTCGCGCCAATCACGCCGAACTTAGTCAGCCATTCTTTTTCGGCCTCGGTGACCTTGATCTTGTCTCCGGCCTGGTATTGAACACCGGCATGCTTATGCGGATTTTTCAAGGTCACCTGGACCAGGTCGGCCGCATCGGCCGCGCGTGATTTAGCGGTCATCTGGATATACTCCGTTAATGACGATATGAAGTTGAACAGGGATCAAAACGGTTGCGACATTGGCACCATTACCCGGTGGATAGGGCTCTGGCGCACCGAGAGTGAAGTTCGAGACAAGCCTAGGCGCCCATGAGACGGGCATTCCTTGTGAAGGCAACAAGGCTTTGAGCAGGTCCAGCTCAATCTGATCGAGCGCATCCTGATAATCATCCAGCTGAGTCGAGACCGCTCCTACCACGTTAAAGGCCCGAAAGACCTTAATGGCCTCCGCGCCCTGAAGTGGTACCTGCGGCCTGGTAGGCTGGACAACGATTAGCGGATACCCCACCTGGTCATCCTGAATCACCTCATTGAGCCATCCAGTCCGGACGTTGGTACCGGCTGATGTTTCGTAGCCGTTCTCCGGAAGGATGGTTTCAAGGTGAGATACAAAGGCTCGCCGGGCCTCCGTCAGTGGATTCATGTCAAACCCTCAGCAGCGAGAAGCGATTGACCAGGCCGTCCGAGCCCAGGTGGTCATCAAGGCGATACAGACGATCCCCAAACCGCAGCGTGCATCCTCGGTAGGCCTTAGGTACTTCCTTGATCCGCAAGTCTGCAGCGAGCTCAATGACCACAACCATGCCATCCGCGCCAGCGGCGCTGATGTTTCGCATGAGAACAACGGTCACATTGCGCTGGGGTTCGCCCTGGTCTCCGATGAATACAGCGTCTTCGCCAAATTCATCGAAAAGCCCTTCATCGGCGTCCTCAAAGGCATCCTCGAAATCACTGCTCATCTGGCTTACTTCGTAAGCTTGATGATGGCGCGAGGCATGGTGCAGAGGTTCAGCGGGTTGCTCTGAGCCTCCAGGTCAACACCTTTGTTATGGCGCAGCATCTCCTGGCTTGAGTAGTACGGCAGGCCAAGAGTGTTCACCGTCTCCATATAGTTCGCAGGAGCAAAGCGGGTGATAAATAGGCCATCCACAATCGGCACCAGGTAGGCAACATTGGTATCGATAAACTCGACAGGGCCTACCTTGCCGTAGAACTCTTCCCAGTACACACCGCCGTAAAGAAAGCCGGCGGCACGGGGGTCAGTACGCAGGAAGATACCTTCCTGGAAGCGATCAAAGGCCTGTGCAACCGCGCCATGACTCGCGAAGTCGTCAAAGAAACTACGGCCGCAAATAGCTAACCAACCGGTAACCAGGCCACTTCCACCCAACACGTCCTCGGCGCGTCGCTTGGCGTCCGATACCTTGGCCAGCACTTTGGTTGTGGCGGTACCCAAGCCCATAGCAACAGTGATCTGCTGCACTTGGAAACGGTCATACACGTCCAACAGAACACGCTGTCCGTCCGCGTCATAGACCTTGCCCGTTACCGCTCCTACTCTGTGATAGCGAATGGTCGCATCAAGACGCTTGCGCATCTTGAGCAAACGCTTGTTGACCATGTTTTCAACGCTTTCCAACTCCGACTCGCTACCAAAGGCGCGGATGCCCTGTACCTCATCGGCCATGATCGTGCCGCGGGTAGGCAGGTGAATGGTCGAAAAAGGAATCATGTCGCGCTTGTCTGCAATAGTCGGATCCGCTGGACCTCCTCGCTCTGCGGCCGGAACCAGGTACAACTGGTCAGCTTCACGCTCGATAAAGACTGCAGTGGTAGTGATGCCTTCCTCTTCAAACAGGGAGTCAAGGCGTGTCGAGGTGGCCTGACCCTCAATGGGCTGGTTGATGGCCGCTGTAAGACCAGTGACGCTAAAGGCGTCATCATTAAAAATATCTAAGCTGGGCATTTCGCTCTCCAGAAACGAAAAAACCGCCTGCTGGCGGTTCGAGATTCAAAGTCAGGTATGGATTATTTAGCGGGTCGAAGGATGATCTTTTGGGCAATCAAGGCTGCGCGAGAGGCGTCAGTCAGACCAGTCAGGAGATCGGCTGCCACTTCCGCATCGCGAACAATAGCTGCGCCTCGCCTATCAGCATCTGGATCCGCTGGACGATCCTCCCAGAGAATGGCCACCTCCACGCTTGCGCCTGCAGCCGGTGCCTGAAACGCCACATACATACCTGCAGCATTCTTGGACATGATCTGGCCTGCAACATAGCTGGTAGTGCTCTTAGGAATCATGATGTGCTCACGAGAGCGTTCACCAGCGGCCTCACTCAAGAGGAACGCACCCATACGCCCGCCTTCGGTAATGATTCGACTAACCATTATGCTTTTACTCCTTTACGGCCTGCCCAGATGGACTGTGTATTGATAGTGCGTTTCTCGCTACGCTCACCCTTGGGCGCAGCAGCGCCTGCACGTGTGGCATCATTTTTAATGCCAGCCAGAGTTACACCGCGATCCTGAGCTGCCTTGTAAAGAGCAAGGCCTGCAGCCTCTACACTCAAGCCTTCAGTGATTGCAGTTTTGATCTCGGCATCAAAGCCTGGTTGGGCAAGCGCCTGGATTCCTGCAATTCGCTCACGCTCAGCAGCAGCGCCAGCTTCCAGGCCTTCCTTACGGCCTTCCAGATGCGCATTTGCCTTGATGGCTTCAACATCAACTCGCTCTGCTGCAATTGTGATGGTTTGCGGATCGGTACCGGCCGCAAGTGCAGCCTGCAGTTCCGCTGTAGTTTTTACAGTGGTCACGATGAGTTTCCTCGGTTGTGTTGGGGCTGACACCGCCAGCTTTCGGATTACCGACTCGAGCGAGTCGACGCGATGGGCCAGGCCGCTTTCTACAGCCTGGGCACCAATCAGGAGCCCGCCATGGTCACCCATAGCCGGCACATCTTCTTTTTTGACGCCAAGGTTACGTGCAACCCTGGCCGTAAATACTTCACCCAGCGCATCAATCGTCTTGCCAACAAGCGCCCGACCTTCCTCGGTTTCTATGTCAGGCCGCTTATTGGGAGCGTTGCTGCTGGTGATGACGTAGCGTTTCTCGCCTTCAGCAGCTTTTCGGGTAACAACCTCCAGGACAACCCCGATACTGCCCAATACGGCAGTTGCATCGACGACAATTTCCGAGGCAGCGCTGGCGATCCAGTAGGCGGCGCTAGCGCCAGTACCGCCTACGTACGCCACGATCTTCTTCTGTGCGCGAGCGGCATACACAAGATCAGCAAGCTCGTTGATACCATTCGCCTCTCCACCAGGGCTGTCGATGTTGAGCACGATGCTCTTCACCTTTGGATCATCGAGTGCAGTCTGGATGTCGGTGGCCAGCACTTGCGTGCTTGTAGCTCCAGAGATCCTGGTGAAAAGATTTGCGTAGCGGAAGATTGGTCCAGTCACGGGAATGATGGCTACGCCATCGCGCATGGTGACCGTGCGGGTGTTATCCAGTGACTTGCCCAGGCGGGTCTCGAGAGCGTCCGGATCCAGCTTGCGCTCAGCTATCGCCAGAAGATTCTCAAGCGCGTTGGGAAGCATGAGCCAGGGCTGTGCCGTGGCCAGCTCAAATGCGCTATGCATGGCTATTCCTCATTTTTAGGAGCCGGCTCTTCAACCGGCAGATCCTGGGTCGTAGGCGACATGACCAACGTCCCGTCGCGGCGGCGCTCATCGATCTCACGCTTGCGCTGTCGGTAGATCTGCTGACGGCTCTCGCCGGACATGGCTGCCGCCTCCATGGTCTCGTTGGAAATACCAATTTCGATGCGCTTGCCGGCTGCGTTTGCCTCTTTGAGCTCATCAATAGCGCCACGAGCTGGCCCAATCCAGATAGCGCGGGTGTATGCGCGACGCTTGCCGGGATCTGAGTAGCCAGGAGCCTTGATACGGCCACTGGCCACTGCCTCATCGAAAAACAGTTCATAGCTGGGCTGGCAGAAGTCACACACCAGCCACCAACGGCGCATGGAGTAAAAGCGCCAGGCCTGCAGCATGGCTGCTCGAGCGGCGCTGTAGCTTGAGCTGTAGTGCAGCATGAGCTCGTCCGCAGGAAGCTCAAGCGCGGCGCCAATCTCTTTCACAATCGCGGTAAAGAAAGGATCGAATTGCGCGTTTGGTCTTGCCGGGTTGGCAATGACAGGCTCTTCGCCCACGGCCAGATCCACCACAGCGCCCTCACCGAGCTCTACTGGGGCTAACTCAGGTGAGTCATATTCAGCTTCGTTACCGAAAGCCGGTACCAGTGCATTGCCCTGGTTGAAGTCATCTGTCTTCTTCAAAAAAACGGTGAACATGGCACTGATTACAGCAGCCATCAGTTCAGCGCTGGCATAGCGCTCGAGCTTCTGCAGTGGTTCAAGAATGGGTGCCAGATAAGGTGCTCCACGCTTGAGGCCTGGACGCTCCTTGTCGCACCAAACCTGAAGCACTCGGCGCCGACCGGTTTCACGGCCAAAGACCTCTACTCGCTCCCACTTGAGCGGTTTTACCAGTGTCTTGTCGTTTGGGTAGCCATTGCAGATGTGGAAGGCTACCGGCGCTCCATACTCGTCAAACTCAACCCCCTCAACAAGGGTATCTGTATCAGGCCGCTGATTGGGATTGGTCACCCGGTCGGTTTCAATGAGCTGCAAGCGGGTGTTGTAGACCGTACCCGGCCGCTCTATCCAGGGCGTAGTTGCAAAGCAGTCGCCGCCTGTCATAGCAGAGACCAGCGCTAACGCCTGCAGCTGGTAATGGTTGAGGGTCGCTTCAGCATCACATTCGCGAGGATCATCAGCCCATAACGTCCACTCGCGCTCAATCAGTTGATTGAAGGCCTCGGCTTCATTTTCGGTCAGGCCAAGCGCATCGGCATCCACCTGCGGCCGGCAGATTAGCCCGGTACCGACTACGTTGGTGCGGGTCCGGACTATGGCGCCACGTGCGATGAGATGATTGCGCATTGCATCGCGTGAGCGAGCCACCAGGGTCTTGCGTTCAGGCGTAGAGAGATCGCGGTTAGGGCTACCCAAAAAAGGTAACCAGCTGGCCATCGAGCGCAGTACGCGAGAGGCACCGCGCCAGCGCGTCTCGCTACCGCCTCCACCGCCTTGTGCTCGAGGTTGCGCGCCTACAAGATCGCCTGCAGCTTTGGTAACGGCCTTGACCATGCGCTCTTCAGGCGTGCTCCTGTTAAACCAAGCCATAGTCAGATCCTGAAGTAACCGATGCGGTTACGGCCGCGAGGGGGTTTGGCGTTGTTTTCCGCCTCAGCTGCGTATTGCGCCTCCAGCTCACGGAGGAGCTTTAGGTCAGCACGGGTTACCTGGCGCTCGCCGTAACGTACGATCTGGCCGCCTTTGACGATCTTGTCTATCGCTTTGCGGACCTCGGAAAGCCGCGTTTCTACTGTGTTTGTATGCATATCACCTTACCCGGCTTCGAGTTCCGCGTTGCGCTACTGGGCGCTTGGCACCCATTAGCAGTTCAAGATCAAGACCAAAGCGTTGCTGGCTGATGCGCAGCGCTGCCAGGGCATATACGGCGCAGTCCAGGCCTTCGTTTCGGCGGCCGCCTGCTTCCCAGACGTAAATTCGCTTTCCCCGTGAGATGCGCAGGACCTTCTTTTCCGCTGTGAGCTGCTTGAGCTCATCCTCGCCACAGATATCGTCATTGGCCGGCAAGTGAACGCACCCTGGCGTTGGCTTCCAGGGCTGCGAGGGCTGTATCTTTAGCCGGCTGTAAAAGAGTTCTTTGGCGTTTTCGGTACCAACCTCGACGAGGTAGACCTTCTTGGCATTGCGTGCCTTGGGCCAGTTGGCAATGGGCTTGCCAGACTTGTTCGCACCCTTGACCGGGATCACCCATGTATCGCCGTGACGCCGGCACTCTTCGTAAACCTCATCGGTGTAGTGACCGCCTGAGTCCCAGCACCAACGTTCGACACGCATCTTGTGAGCGTCCACGCGCGTATAGAGCTGATGAATCCTCATCCCAACCTTGCGCCTGAGCTCTACGCTGGCCGGATCTCCCATCAACACCCACTTGTCGACAAGCCAGGACTCTTCTCCAGCGCCAAAAGCCCAGACCCGGCCCTCATAGCGGTCATCCTGGGTATCGATCGAGCCCATGAGAACAAGACCCGGTGCAGGAACCTCCTGGTAAACCTCTCGCCGGCCATACAGGATTTCCCAGTCGAGCTGCTCGCCCTGCTCCTCTTCCCAGGTCTCCCCAAGGGTCGTGTTGACGAAGGTCTTGAGCTTGATCGGGTCCTTGTACGACTTGAGGAAGTCGAGAACCATCCGCCCCCAGGTAGTGAGCGGGCTATAAGCTGCCCATATATGCATGCTCACACTTTCAGGCGTTGGATTGGGGTGATCATCCTCATCAAAGAAGTCCAGCCCGTCTCGCGTCCAGATGCCTGTCAGCTCGCAGATCCAGCGACCCCTGTCCTGGGCTGCCTGCATCTCGTGGTGACGTACGACGCATCCCGTATGCTCACAGACATACCACGCATCCAGAGGTGCTTCCGGATCCCACTTGATGCCATAGTCGCAGTCCTTTCCACCCCATTTGAGGTATTGCTCCTTGCCGCAACAGGGACAAGGGACATGAAACCGGAAGTAGTGCGGCGACTCCTCAACACTGGACTCAATCTGGCTGGTACCGCGGATCTTGGGTGTCGATCCCCTGATGCTCTTGGGAAATGTCGAACCCTCATTACGCTTGTCACCCAGCGATGTTGGCGAGCCTTCCTTTTCAACATCAGGCTCAAAGCCGTCCAATTCGTCATAGACGACAGTGTCGACCGACTTTTCCCGGTAGTTCTTTGCAGAGGCGCCACCCAGGCACCAGATCTGTTTGTTGTTGGTGAACAGCTTATATTCGAGGGTGTTATTTCGATGCTTGATTCCATACCAAGGCGCCAGGGCCTTTAATGGCGCCACATCTCGGATAGTGGGCTCGATCTGAGACTTCATGAAGCCTTCAGCAGCCCCATCGGTAGGCAGGAATATCAGCAGATGGCGACGCTTGTGCTCAACCTGGTAAGACATTGTGGCCTTGAGCATCTGGGTGTAACCGACGCGAGCGCTCTTTTGCAGGTTAAGCGTTCTTACTTCGTCATTCCCCATGATGTTCAGGATGGCTACCTGAAACGGCAGAGTTTCCCAGCGCCCTTCCTGATAGGAGGACTCCGACGATAGATAGAAATTTTCGTTAGCGTATTCGACAGGGGTTTGCGGTGCCGGCTTGGCAAGTGTCTGCAGTCCCTTCTTGATCGACCCCTGAAACTCAGTCAGTTGCGTCAGCGAGATATTCATCAATAAACCCAGGCAACAGCTCATCAAGGCCTGCTGCGCGGTTACGTGCTCGCGCCAGTTCACGCTGGATGCTGTCCAGGTGGCGGACCTCAAGATCTGGGTGTTTGCGTTTAAGGGTCAGCGGTAGCGTGTCCAGAATCGATGCGATTTCCGACGCCAGTCTGGACAGAGCAAAGGTCGCGAACTCGACCGGTATGCTACGTCTGCGGGCCACCTCGTTCTTGAGCTCCTGGGCATCGGCCTGCGCTGATGTCAGTCTGAGGCGCTCTTTGGCGTATTCACGTTCCAGCGAGAATGATCCGGAAGAATCCCCTTCCTCATCGGCAGGGACTTCCGCTTTCACCCTTCCGTCAGCGCGGTTACGCAAATAACGGATGTAAGCAATCCGGCATTCATCGTAATCCAGGCCGCCTCGACCTCTGGAGCCAGACAGAATGCCGCTTTCAAGCAGAGACCTGACCTGTCTGTCAGTGATATCCAGGTGATCTGCTATCTCTTGCTGCGTTGCCATGGCCTACGACTCGGAACCGGAAGTGCCCTTCCCCAAAAAATTTCATATCTAGCGAAGGATGGAGCCTCGAATTACCCGCAATGGGTAGGGGGGCCTAAAAAGGACCCGTGATCTATCAAAAATCATCGATCAATAGAAAAACCCTATAACCCCATTTCGAGTCCCTTTTCATCATTTCCGCCGCGTCTGTAGCGCCTCAGTCATGGCCAGCTCGAAGTTTGGTCCTATGCGCTCATCAATGACACGCTGCCCGACACCAAAGAAGTCCAGGCGCTTGCCATAGCGTGGCTTGTCAACAAAGGCCAAGAGGATGGAGATCTGATCTTTCTTGCGGCCTGTACGTTGAGCAATCCCAATCGGGACCTTGCCATTGCGCATCACGAAGAAGCGCTTGGCGTTACCCTTGCGCCGGCTCTGGCTGCTGTCTGTTGCATTGGCGCTATAGCCAACCTCAGTAAACCCGCCGATACCTGACAGCGCCTTGGTGAGCTGGCCACGCTTCATGTTGCCGAACTGATCCAGCTGTGCGCCTTTACCAGGTACAACGTACTTGCCTTGAGGCAGGATGCCTCGAGCCTTGAGCATGGCCTCACTGCGCTTGTCCGGACGAGATCCGCCATACACCTCAGGGGTCAGCCACTTGGTAGCAGGCGCGGCCTTGTCAGCCTCATCCTTTACCCAGACTCGAGCCTCGAGCCGGTTCTTCTTGGCTGGGATAAGGCGCAGGCTATTCATCGTGTACCGAGTTGGCCGGTCAAACACGCTCTGCATCTCTTGCTCGATAGCAGCCTTTGCTTCCTGAGCTGTCCTAGTCAATGCCAGGGCCATCGCATACGGCAGTTGGTTCTGTTCAAGGTCGGTCAGAAAAGCTAACTGGCTACCCAGGTTGCTCGACTCGACCTTGATCATGTTTCCGTATCCGCCAGCGCTTCCTGGGGTTGTCCATCTACCAACTCGAAGGATTGCTCAAACAGGTCTGCTTTACAGGGGAAGAGCATTCCTCTGGACAGGACAATGTAATCTCCAGGCTTTGCAGTCCATTGTCCCTCAATAGTGAGTTCTACCACCTCTGTCCGCTCCCGATTCATCACAATATGAATCTTGGCTTTTTGGGCAGGATCAAAGGCATCCATCGCTGCCCGGATCTTTTCGGCGCACGCCAGTGATCCGTCCCACTGCGCCGCCTTAATAGTGGTAGTGACCTTGCGACGGTAGGACTTGGGCATTGTTAGTCATCCGAGTTGATGGCTTCGAATTGTGCTGCCAACAAACGCTCGAGCTGCGCTTGTAGCATTGGCTTAGTGAAGTGATCAGCCCCTACCTCTCTGAGTTGAAAAACCAAAATCTCAATTGCAGAGTTGATCTTGTCGAGGCGCGAATAGGTAACGTGTATTGGCTCACCTATAACAACTTGTGCGCCTTGTTTTGCTGCGTGCTCCACTGCTTCACTCATAGCAACTCTCCAGCTCATGTAGTCAGCGTTTAGGTTTGTTATCTGGTCCGAAGCCGTCGGCAAAGATACCTGCCGTGATCCAGGTCAATGCCTTCTCGATCTCGCGGATCGCCAGCTCATAGGCGCGGAAAGCATCCTCATGGGAATTTTTTGCGCCAGTCTGCGCTAACCTCAGAAGCAACATGGTGTCGAGCAGCTGTACTCTGGCCAATGTTGCTGGATGAGGCCGATAGTCAGCCATTGGTGACTCGGTCTCCCTGCCTGCGTTCTCCTCCTCGGCGGTTGCGGCCTCGGATCATGCAGTCCACCCGATGGTAGGCATAAACACCTTGATAGATCGGATAGGCCAAAAGCAGCGAGCCGATAAGGGAATTGGACTCAAAACGCCATGGTTCGAATATCCATGCTGCCAACATGGTAAGCATGAAGATGACGCAACCTACCAGGTTGCAGGTAACTTCAAGGCGGTCATCGACCCGAAAGCGCTTGTTATGCCTGATCCAGTTCAACATGCGCCCTGTGGCCAAGGTGAATACCAGTAACGCAATGATCCCTAGGCTGGCCATTAGCTCAGTCCTCCTGGAAATAAGCGCTCAACCAGCGCCATAACTTTCTTTTCAATCAGCTTGAGGATCGGAAACGCAAAGAAGCCGAACAACATAAGTAATGCAGGTCGTGTCACGCTGCCTGGATCAAGGAACGGGGCCAGCACGACTGCAACAAAAAACGCCGCAAGCACTTTGGCCATCAGCATTTTGGCGGTGAACTTGATGGAAGAGCTTGCAAGGCCCATCAGAAACGCAATGATCCCGCCGAAAGCCCCTAGAAACCCCGGCAGAGCCCATGCCAGCAGGTCAGTCAGTAGCTGCTCAATTTGCATGGCGGCCTCATAGCGCACAAAAAGACAACGAATTAAGGCCCCGCCAAAGCACAAGCGGGACAACCCCAGCATGGGGAAACCACAAGATTCGTAAGCCAGATGAGCGGCTGTTTTTCACGGATAAATATAAGTCTTTTACTTGCAAAGACTTATAAAAGGCTTATAATAAGCCACATGAACAAGATTAACTGGACCAAGAAAGCCGTTAAGCAACTTCTGAAGATCCACTCAAAACATCAAGTTCAGATACGCGATGCGGTTACCGAACTGGAAAGGATGCCCGACATAGTCAACGTCAAGGCCCTAACCAACCATGAACACCAATACAGACTGAGGGTTGGCAACTACAGAGTCTTCTTCAACTGGGAAGAGACCATCAAGATAGTCAGCATCCAAGAGGTTAAGAAACGCGATGAACGCACCTACTAACGTACAGATAATCAACGGGCCGGATGGGAAACCGGCCTTTGTTGTCATTCCTTATGAGCAGTACGTGGCTCAGATAGAGGATGACCTGATCCCACACGAGGTAGTGAGCCGCATGGTCGACGGCGCCACTGCTATTCGTGCATGGCGTGAGCATCTCAACCTTACCCAGGAAGAGATGGCCAGACGCCTGGAGATTTCCCAGCCGGCCTATGCGCAGCAAGAAGCAGTCGCCAAGCCTCGTAAGGCCACACGCGAGAAGATTGCTGCAGCATTTGGCATTAAGCCTGACCTGTTGGAGCTCTAAACGAAAAACCCCGCTCAATGGCGGGGTTCGAGTGGGTGCGGCCCCGTGGAATGCAGTTTCCGCAAAATACCAGAAAATATTGCTATCTATTGATACGCGTTGTCAACCTTTTATGTTTTAAAGACTGCATGCGAAGCATCATTGTCCTAAATCCTTGCTCCGTACCGGCTTGGATGACGTCGAGCAGGTCTTCTGTTGCATGGAACCAGTCACCATGCGAGCGGGTTGCCGCAAACAGACTCTGGAGTCGATCCTGGATGTCTTGGTGAACTCTCACCGCTCCCATCAGGCGGATCTCAACAGGTGACTGAGTCTGTACGGTCCGTAGGCTTTTCTTTACGTCCCGTCCCTTGGCAATCTTGATTAGCATCGAGTCTGGCGCAATTAGGAAGTACAGATAGGTCGAGGTCAAAACAGCCTCCGCTAGCCGATAGCGGTCCTGCCTGCTGACGTTTAGCAACTCGCCTCGGTCCATCCTGGCCTCGCATGCCTCCAGTAGCTCTATATCTGAGACCATTGCCTCAAGCTCTTGATCGAAAACTGGCGCAGGACGAGGCTCTTTAGGGTCAGGCCTACTCACCGCTGTAGCTCCTGTCGAACTCTTCCAGGTAGACGTTCAGTACCAGGGGAGTAATGGATATGTTGCGATAGAGATATACCCGCTTGATCATCTTGCGGGTAGGCGCCTCACAACGTGCTATTGCCTGATCGACAGCAATACCGGTGTCATCATCCAAAACGGGTTTGAGGCCAGCGGGACTGCGGGACACGCTGACGCCAATATATTCTGATCTCACCCATCGTCCCCACTCGGTGAGAAGCCATTCGTAATAAGCAAACTTGGGTAACTGTGGCGATGCGAAGCCTGTAACCTTTCGATTACGCCTTGTCTGTCTTGCTTTGGGATTTGCTGCAGCAGCCATCCAAATACTCCTGGATAATCAGTCGTGCAGCATCAAACCCGCCGCATATCTCAGCCCGGTATCCGTGCTCCCGTGCTCGCTTAATGAACTTGCGTTGCTCCTCGCCTACATCGCTTGGGGTAAAGCGCTGGCGCTTCATTTCGATGAACAGGCCGGAATACGGTGGTCTCACGACCATTAAGAAAAGATCTCCTACGCCAGGAGTGAGGCCTTCGGCTTTCAGAAAGGCCATCTTCATACCGCGTTGCTTTTGATTCCCAGCCAGGTGTGTGCCATTGGGAATAGCAAACAGGCAGCCTTTGAGTGCCGGATAGCTGAGATTGAACCAAGTGACTACGTTGGCCTGTTCGTCATGTTCGCTGGGTCTATCAGAACTAACTGAGCGAGTGCGCGGCCTTTTCGCCAATGTTGGTAATGAAGGCAGGCGTAACGACATCAGAGCTTCACCTTTAGTCCTGCCTCTTTCAGGGAAGCTAGGAATAGAGTTCGAACCTCTCGCCCGCCTAGCGTGTTCACGTCCTCATAGGACGGAACCATGATCTTTATGTAGTCGCGTGAAGCGCGCCAGTCAGCCCAGCGCTCAATTGTGCGAGGAGCAACATACCTGCCTCGCTCATCTTTCCTGAGCCAGATATCACGGATGAGCCGCTCGAGTGTCTCCCCCTTGAGGCCAAGCTTTCTTAGGGGTTTGCTTTCAGCCTCAATGATCCATTGCTCAAACTCTTCCTGGCTCGTCATTTGGAAGTACCCTTGCCTAACTCACGAAGGATCCACTCTCGAGAATCAATTACCTCCAATACTTGTCCATCAAACGTACGCACGATGCTGCTGGTGCCATGCCACTGTGAGCTGACAGCTGCCTCTGTGATTGAGGAGATATTGTCAGGGTGAAGGCTCACGACAGTACGGTCATGGTTACTCCGGGTAAGAGTGATCACTTACAGGCCTCCTTTGCGTCTTTTGCTGCCCACCCATTGGCTGCAGACTGGACTAGGCACATGGTGAAGCTCTTACGCGCATACATCTCACTGACTAGGCCAATACAAACCATTCCAACAATGCTGATCCAAACCATGAGGAAGGCTTTTACAACGGGGCTCATCACGGAATGCTCCCCTTGCCCATCATCTCCAGGATCCTGGTCTCGATATCCTCAATAGAGCAGGTATGAGGTAGGCCATGCACTTCGGCTGCCCGGTGATGAAACCAGCCTCGCTCTCGTATCCAGCGGTAAATTAGCGCGTCACTCTTTTGAGGATCAGCAGTCTCTTTGCCGAGCCGGGCCAGTTGTGCAGTCAACTCGCTGACTTGCTGCTGAGCCTGTAGCAATTCTCCGCTCAGACGCTCGGCTTTTGCATCGACCTTGGCCAGCAGCGTCTCCAGATAGCCTTTGGCTTCGTTGAAGTCCTCCAAGGTAAGAACGACTCCACGCCAGTCCTTTCGCTGCTTGAGCGTGTCTGGAACTACACCCTCCTGGACAAAATAGAACG
>NZ_WOEJ01000026.1:0-44712 GCF_019400845.1 Pseudomonas sp. MAG002Y
TGCACCGCTGACCGACCTCAAGCCTGACGAGTACGAGCGTCTGGCTGCGCTGATGGACAAGCTCGGTCCGCAGTAAGCATTTGGCCCGGTTGCGTGCCCCTACGCAGCGTATTGCAACCGAGCCTGTTTTACAGCCAAGGGCGGTCCGCCCCGCCCTTTTTGACAATGCAGTACCCGCCACAACAATAAAAGTGGGAGAGCATTCATGAGCCACACCGCTCAATCGGCTGTATCAGCCGACGTTCTGGCGAGCGCAGTCGCCAAGGTAAAGCGACATGTCCTACCGCTGTTCATCATCATGTTCATCGTCAATTACATTGATCGCGTGAACATCGGGTTTGTCAAAAACCATCTTCAAACTGACCTGGGCATTGGTGTAGCCGCCTATGGTCTGGGCGCTGGTCTGTTCTTTGTCGGCTATGCGCTGTTTGAGGTCCCCTCCAACATCCTGCTGCAACGGGTTGGCGCACGCGCCTGGCTGACACGCATCATGGCCACCTGGGGCATCGTGGCTGCCATGATGGCCTTTATCCAGAACGAAACGCACTTTTATATCCTGCGCTTTCTGCTCGGTGTGGCCGAAGCGGGCTTCTTTCCGGGTGTCATCTACTACTTTACTCGCTGGCTACCCGGTGCCGAGCGCGGCAAGGCCATTGCGCTATTCCTTTCCGGATCGGCTATCGCCTCGATCATTTCCGGCCCGGTAACAGGCGCCCTTCTGCAAATCGAGGGGCTGGGCCTGCACGGTTGGCAATGGATGTTTTTGATCGAGGGGCTTTTCTCCGTTGCGCTGTGCGGCTTTGTCTGGTTTTGGCTGGACTCACTGCCCCATGATGCCAAATGGCTAAAGCGCGAAGAGCAGGATGCTCTGGTATCAACCATTGAGGATGAGCAACGTCAGCGGGAACAGGCACAGACGGTTAAACCGACTCTGATGCAACTGCTCAAAGACTCCCAGATCATGCTGTTCTGCGTGATTTACTTTGCCATCCAGCTGACCATCTATGCCGCCACGTTCTGGTTGCCCAGCATCATCAAGAAAATGGGCAACATCAGCGACTTTGAGGTCGGGTTGTTCAACTCCGTACCCTGGCTGATCTCCATTGTGGCCATGTATGCCTTCGCCTCGCTTTCGGCACGCTGGAAATTCCAGCAGGCCTGGGTTGCCGTTGCCCTCCTGGTAGCGGCGGCAGGCATGTTCATGTCGACCACAGGCGGCCCCATCTTTGCCTACGTTGCCATCTGCTTTGCCGCCATCGGCTTCAAGTCCGCATCCTCATGCTTCTGGCCGATTCCCCAGGCGTACCTGGATGCTCGCATCGCAGCAGCCGTATTGGCCCTCATCAACTCGCTGGGCAACCTGGGTGGCTTCGTTGCACCGACTGTCTTCGGCATCCTTGAAGAGCGGACCGGCTCGATCCAGGGCGGCCTTTATGGCTTGGCGGCTACGTCCATCCTGGCGGCCATCGTGGTGTTCTTTGCCCGGACCAAGCCCAAAGGACAGAAACCAGACGCCGGCAGCACAGGCCTGGAACTCAAGCCCGTTTAACTCCCACTACGCCCGGCTTTACCGCTGGGCGTTACCTAAACAAGCGTACCGGCAGTACTCCACTGCCTGCCACAAGAATAAAGCGTGAAGAGGAATAGGTATGAACGTACAGGTCACTCATGAGGCTCTCACACAAGCGCCCGTCATCACCGACATGCAGGTCGTTCCGGTTGCAGGACACGATGGCATGCTGCTCAACCTCAGCGGCGCACACGGTCCGTTCTTTACTCGCAATATCGTTATCCTGAAAGACAATGCAGGTCATGTTGGCGTGGGTGAGGTACCCGGCGGCGAAAAGATCCGGCAGACCCTTGAAGATGCTCGTGCACTCATCGTTGGACAGACCATTGGTACCTACAACAACATCCTTAATCAGATGCGCCGTACGTTCGCGGATCGTGATGCTGCCGGTCGAGGCCTACAGACATTTGACCTGCGCATCACCATTCATGCCGTAACAGCTGTAGAAGCCGCCCTATTGGACCTGCTCGGTCAGCACCTGGGCGTTCCGGTTGCCGCCCTGCTGGGCGAAGGTCAGCAGCGCGACGCTGTAGAAATGCTGGGTTATTTGTTCTACGTAGGCGACCGCAACAAGACCAATCTTCCCTACCGCAGCGAGCCAGAGGCCGATAATGACTGGTTCCGTGTGCGCCATGAGGAAGCCCTGACCCCGGAAGCTGTGGTGCGCCTGGCCGAAGCAGCCCATGCCCGCTACGGCTTCAACGACTTCAAACTCAAGGGCGGCGTGCTGCGCGGCGAAGAAGAAATGGAAGCGGTGACGGCTCTGGCTGAACGTTTCCCCGAAGCGCGGATCACGCTGGACCCGAACGGTGCCTGGTCACTCAAGGAGGCGATCGCTCTTTGCCGTGACAAGCATGACGTACTGGCCTATGCCGAAGATCCCTGTGGAGCAGAGGATGGCTACTCCGGCCGTGAGGTGATGGCTGAGTTCCGTCGCGCCACGGGCCTTCCGACTGCTACCAACATGATTGCGACCGACTGGCATCAGATGGGTCATGCTATCCAGCTGCAGTCCGTGGATATCCCGCTGGCCGACCCGCATTTCTGGACGATGCAAGGTTCAGTTCGTGTTGCGCAAATGTGCAATGACTGGGGCCTGACCTGGGGTTCGCACTCCAACAATCACTTTGATATTTCCCTGGCCATGTTCACCCACGTCGCTGCGGCCGCGCCAGGAAAAATCACAGCCATCGATACACACTGGATCTGGCAGGACGGTCAGCGCCTGACCAAGGAGCCTTTCCAGATCAAGGGCGGTCTGGTCGCTGTTCCGCAAAAGCCGGGACTGGGCGTCGAGATCGACATGGATCAGGTTGCCAAGGCCCACGAGCTGTACAAAGGTATGGGACTGGGTGCGCGGGATGACTCCGTTGCCATGCAGTTCCTCGTGCCAAACTGGACATTCAATAACAAGCGTCCTTGCATGGTCCGCTGAATTTGTTCGTTCTATCAATACCCGCAGCATAGTCGTACCTTGGAGTAAAATAATGAAAAAAGCTTTATGCGCCTCCCTTCTGACTGCATTCGTCTCGCTCACTGCAAGCAGTGCTTTTGCTGCAGAGGAAACCAAGTGGCCTACTCGTCCGGTACAGGTCATCGTGCCTGCCAGTGCGGGCGGTGATACGGATTTCAACGCCCGCACCATGGCTAAGTACTTTACCCAGATCACGGGTAAGTCGATGGTCATTACCAACATGGGCGGAGGTGGCGGCTCTGTAGCTACCTCCCAGGTCAAGAATGCCGAGCCCAACGGCAATACGATCCTGTTTGCTCACGTCGGCCAACTGATTGTCAACGAGGTTTCCGGCCTGGTGGATTACAGCTATGACGCCTTCGACATATCCAGCATCGCTGCGGTAGACAAAGGAGCCGTATTTGTATCGGGTAAGCCATCCGGCGTCGACTCGCTGGACGCACTAATCGAAAAAGCCAAGGCAAAACCTAATAGCGTTATCTATGGAACAGAGCTGGGCGGCTTCTCGCACTTGCAGGGACTTATCTTCCAGAAGCTTGCCGGGGTACAACTTAAGATGGTTGATACTGGTTCGGCAGCTGAGAAAGTCACTTCCCTGCTTGGCGGCCGTATCGATATGTCTGCAGTGAGCTATGGCGCCGTACAGGACTATGTCAAAACCGGCGATATGCATATCCTGGCGCAGCCTAACGAAGAGCCGAACCCGCTTTTGGGTGATGTAAAGACCTTCAAGTCTCAGGGTATCGACTTTGTCATGGATAAGCCCTACATCATCGCCTTTCCCAAAGGGACGGACCCAGCCATCGTTAAGAAAATGGCTGACGTCATGAAGCAGATTACTGAATTGCCTGCTTATGCGAAAGATCTTGAGCAGGGCTTCAAGCAGCCGGTCAGCTACTACAATACTGAACAGGCTGTTGCTCGTCTGAAGGAAACGCGCGAAACGTTCATGCAGTACAAGGATATGTTGCAGCAAAACAAGTAAGCCACCCTGCCAGCCAGGCTCGTCAATCGAGCCTGGCGCTGCTGTTTCCATGTGAGGACGTTATATGGAAAGCCACAAGAAAAAAGAGCTTGTGATCGGCGTGGTTATGCTTGGCGCTGGTCTGATTTACCTGTTCATGACAATGAACCTACCCCGCAAAGGTTTTGTTGATGCCGCCTTTGTACCTTATGCCCTCTCTATGATGATGTGCCTGTTAGGCGTAATGCAGTTGATTGCCAGCAGAAAGCCGGCCAACCCTGAGGGGGACAACGAAAGCGTCAGTGCTCCGGCTGACTATGCAACTGTATTGAAGACGCTGGGGTTGATTGTTCTTTATGCGGCCCTGCTGGATACAGTAGGTTTTCTCGTGATCACCGCGCTGTATCTCTATCTACAGTTCATCGTACTGACACCCGCCAGCCACCGTGTCAAACATGTGAACTATCTGATCATTGCCGTTATCGCCTCAACCTCTATCTATTTCATCTTCCGCCATGGCTTCGATCTGATGCTACCGGCCGGATTCCTGGACCTATAAGGAGACGGCCATGTTAGAACTCTTGCAGGAAGGCTTTTCCGCCGTATTCTCGTTTCAGATTTTAATCCTTATTACCTTGGGCGTAGCCGTTGGGATCGTATTTGGAGCGGTACCGGGTCTCACCGCTGTCATGGCAATCGCCCTGAGCCTGCCACTGACTTACACAATGGGACCTGCTGCGGGTTTGTCGCTGTTGGTATCACTGTATATTGGCGCGACTTCAGGCGGCTTGATTTCGGCCATCCTACTGAAGATTCCTGGCACGCCCTCGTCCATTGCGACAACGTTTGACGGCGCGCCGATGATGGAGAAAGGTGAAGGCGTCAAGGCACTCGGTGCAGGGATTGTATTCTCGTTTATCGGTACGATTGTCAGTATCGCTGCACTCATGTTTATCGCTCCCTGGCTAGCCAAAGTTGCCCTGCGGTTTGGCCCTCATGAGTATTTCGGAATTGCGATTTTTTCCCTGACGCTGATCGCCACGCTTTCGACCGGCTCGATGATCAAGGGCCTGTTTTCCGGCGTAGTAGGCTTTGTCTTTGCCACGGTAGGCATTGCACCGGTGGATGCCATCCGGCGCTTTACCTTTGATACCCCTAACCTCAACAGCGGTTTTGAGATTCTTACCGTGCTGGTGGGCATTTTTGCCATCTCCGAGATCATTAAAGTCGCTGAAAGCGTGCGGTCAGAACGCAAGGCGGCCGTTGCTTCGGTCAGCATGAAGCAGATCAAGGGATTTGGTTTCTCAATGAAGGAATTCATTGGTCAATTGCCCAACTCGATTCGCTCATCATTGATCGGTATCGGCATCGGGATTCTACCCGGCGTAGGAGCTGGCACCTCGAACATCGTGTCCTACATCGTGGCCAAGAAACGCTCGAAGCATCCCGAGAAGTTTGGCAAAGGTGTAATCGACGGTGTGGTAGCCAGTGAAACCGCTAACAATGCCGGAATCGGCGGTGCGATGATTCCGCTGCTAACTCTGGGAATTCCCGGCGATGCCGTCACAGCCATTCTGCTGGGTGGTTTTATGATTCATGGCATTCAGCCAGGACCGATGCTATTCATGAGTCAGGGACCGCTGGTATATACCATTTTTGCCGCCCTGCTCCTGGCTTCCGTCATGATGTTGATATTGGAATTTTATGGCCTGCGTATCTTCATCAAACTGCTTGCCGTACCTAAGCACATCCTCCTGCCCATCATCCTTGTACTGTGCGTAGTGGGTGCGTTTGGCCTGAGTAGCCGTATCTTCGATATCTGGACCATTCTGTTGTTTGGCCTGATTGGCTATGGCTTTGTGAAAGGCGGTATACCTGCTGCGCCATTTATTATCGGATTTATCCTCGGGCCGATGGCCGAAACCAACCTGCGGCGTGGGCTGATGCTTTCGGATGGAAACTTCACGGGGTTCCTGACCAATCCGATTTGCGCCACTTTCCTGGCTTTGGCTGCTCTCTCGGTCGCCTGGCATGTGTATGGCACGCTGCGCCCGGCCAAGAAGGGAGGAGCCGCCGAACTAATGCGCTCCTGACCTTACCGCCCGGTGCGAATGCACCGGGCGCGTTTGAGTTAGCACCACACGTCGCGAGCGTCTTATTAACAGTACACAACAAAAAGCTGACTAACCTTTAAAAGAGGCCAGACGAACATACTCCATCTCTTTACAGGAGACGCTTATGAGCGAGACCACAAATCAAACGCCTACGCTCTTACTGATTGGTCCTTTATTGCCAGCGCTACAGCAGCAGATCGAATCGATGTATGCAGTCTACAAGCTCTGGGAAGTCGAGGACAAAAACACCTTTTTCAAGAGTCATGGTGACTCTATTCAAGGGATTGTCACCAGCGGAATTCATGGCTGCAAAGGCGAGGTAATACGGGCGCTTTCCAACCTGAAAGTTATCGTTAGTTTCGGCGTGGGTTATGACGCAATCGACATCGCCACTGCACGAGACCGAGGGGTAGCGGTCAGCAATACACCAGGCGTACTGGACGACTGCGTGGCCGACACTGCATTTGCCCTGCTGATCGACGTAGCTCGCGGTATCAGCGCGGCAGACCGCTTCGTTCGCAATGGCCGCTGGCTCAAGGAAAAGTTTCCCCTGGGACGCAAGCTCGGCGGCAAGACCTGCGGTATTGTGGGATTGGGCAACATTGGCAAAGCCATAGCCAAGCGGGTTTCCGCCTTTGACATGAATGTTGCTTATTATGGTCGCCATCAACAAGCAGATGTGCCCTACCGCTACGAGCCGGACCTGAAAGCGCTGGCTAGCCAGTCCGACTTTCTGGTGCTGGCGGTCCCCGGCGGTAACGCGACCCATCACCTCATCAGTACAGACGTACTACAGGCATTGGGCAAGGATGGCTTCCTGATCAACATTGCCCGTGGTTCGGTGGTAGATGAAGCCGCGCTAGTGAGCGCATTGCAACAAGGCGTTATCGCGGGCGCCGGGCTCGATGTATTCGCCCATGAACCCGAAGTGCCTCAGCCATTGCTGGAAATGGATAACGTTGTCCTGACACCCCATCTGGGCAGCGGGACACATGAGACACGTCAGGCCATGGCCGATCTTGTGCTTGAAAATCTCAATCTGTATTTCACGAGCGGAAAACTCAAGACCCCCGTGTAATCCACCGAGCCTCCAACGGTTTCACCGGAGGCTTAACGTTCCCTTCTCAACAGGAGATACGACCACCTTCAGATCGCTTACATACCAACGAGGCGGGCTTGTCCGAACCCCGTTCCATGGCCTGCAGTAGGTCTGCCGACATTGGACTGCAAAACGCTCTTGATAGTGACAAGAACAATCAACCTATTCAGAGAGTTACGTCATGGCACATACCGAATCGGTTTCCAAAAAGGCAGTCAGTACTTCCCGTTATTCCCTTTCCAACCTCGCCAAGGTGCTCGGCCCTGGCATTATCGCAGTGCTCTCCTGGCTAGGCGCGGGCGACCTGATCACCTCATCGGTCGCCGGCTCGAATTATGGCTATGCCATGATGTGGGTATTGGCCGTATCCCTTTTGCTCCGCTTCTTGATCGTCAACATCATTGCCCGCTTCCAGCTGTGCAACAACCAGGGTATGAGCATCCTGCAAGGCTATGCCCAACTTCACCCGCTCTTCGCCTACTTCATGTTTGGCTATGCGCTGATCATGGCACACCTGACCAATGCCTACATGATCAAGGGGGCCGGCGAGGCGCTTTCGACATTACTGCACATTAACCAGCCCTTATTGTGCTCGGTGGCGGTCGTGCTGGCCGTGTGGATGCTGGTGGGGCGAAACTTCTATGCGATGATCGAAGGCGTCATGAAGTTGCTACTTGCCATCATGACACTGGCCTTCCTGACCCTGGCGATCATGGCTACGCCGGATATGGGCGGCATCTTGCGTGGAACCATCGGTTTCAGCATACCGCCCGATGAAGGCGTTCACGGCGCGCTGCTGGTAGCGGTATCTGTCATCGGTGCCGTGGCGGGTTCGTTTTCCAATTTCGTTCATCCCTATGTGATGAAGGAAAAAGGCTGGACAGGGCCTGAGCACAAACGCATCCAGCGTAACGACCTTCTGTTTGCGGTGATTGTCGGCATTATCATCAACCTGGCCATCTGGGTCGTAGGCGCCGAAATCCTGCGGCCCAACGGTATTCAGGTCAATACGCTGGATGATCTGGGCGCTGCGCTGGAGCTGTATTTTGGCCAAGGGGGATGGCTGATCTTCTTTGTGGGCGTGTTCGCAACGCTGTTTGCCAGCATTTCAGGCAAGACAACCGCCCTGCCCATGTTGATTACCGATGCTTTCCAGTACATCCGACCCGGTCGCCGTGAGCGCTACGGCAAGGTCCTGCACCATGATCCGATGCATAAGTGGTTCATGCTGTTCATCCTGGTTACGCCATTGGTATGGTCGCTTCCGGGAATGCCTAACTTCGTTACCCTGACGATCGCAGTCAATGCCTTGAACATCATTGGTCTGCCGGTGATCTCCCTTGGGCTGCTGATCATGTCCAACCAGAAATCACTATTGGGTAAATACCGGAACAACTGGTTCGAGAATATCGCGCTGGGGTTCGCAACGGCTTTGGCCGTATGGATTGCTTTCCAACTGGGTATCAATCTGTTCAGCTGATCCACATGGCCTGAGGGTTTCGTCCCTCAGGCCTTCCTCGAAGTCAACCGTTCCAACCAGACGCCGGCTCTTTCTTCCATATCTAATCAATACAACGTAGGTTTTAATGAGTGATAGGCTTTTGACCTCTCTAAGCCAGCCAGTCCAGTGACAGAAACAGGCGCTTCTCGCCCGCCGCCAAGGCAGGCGAACAATGCACGATGCCTGCCCCTTCGTTGCCCTCCCACTTCTCACCCTTGAGCAGCGCCACTGCACCTGGCGCGAGTTGATGGGCTTCGTCCAGAGAGATAGTGGTCAGCTGGCTTTTGCCTGACCAGAGACTGCCCGGCCCGGAATAGGTCGTCACTAGCCGAAGCGGCACGTGGTCAACGTGAAAGCGTGGGCACATTGCCTTGTCCAGCAAGCGCAAACGCACCCCGACTCGGCGGGCATTGAGCAAATAGGCAAAGGCTTTGACCAGCCAGGTGACGTCTGCAACAAACCCTTCGTGGCCCTCCAGATCCTTATGGGTGCCGGCCAGCTGACTCAGATTGGGTTCGGCTTCCGCATCCTCCAGTTGCACCACCAGAGACTGGGCAAATGGCTCGGCCACGCCGGTCAACATCCGGGCGAACTGTTCAATGTGCAAAGGAAGGCAGCGGTTCCAGATGGCGAGGTTGATACCCTCATGGAGTACGTCGGCCAAAACGGCAGGGATATCGCCTGCTACCTGCCGGGGTGTAACGCTAGGTTCTGCCATGTTCATCAGACTCACTTTTTAAAGCGTCAGGCACAGGCTTGCTTCCCCACCTAACAAACAAGAGGTCAGTATGTTGGGTGTAAATGCGTATTGACATAGCACGGGCAGGGCCTGTCGGATATAGACTCAAACACAAGACACTCGATTAAGTTATAACATAACATAACATAAGTTAGCTTTTGAGAATGCCTTCTCTATCCTGTGATCACCTTTGATATCTCTTGGATAGTAGTCATGTGCGCCAAGACAATGTTCTTGAAGCGATGCGTTGCGGCGTGTTGAATCTTTCGTTTATGTACAAGCCTAAGGGCCAGACCCGGACGTTATTATCAAGGAGAACGAATGCTCATTAGAAAACTGGCAGGTCCACTGCTTGGCCTTATGCTGTTGAGTGGCTGCGCCCATCAAGAAGCGGATACGCCAGAAACAACCGACCAACCCACCCAAGGCACTGCGGCCAGTCCGACCACTCAAGCGCCCATGGATTTCAATACCGCCAAAGCGATGGCCGAGCGTGGCGATATCGACGCGCAAATCCAACTGGGCAGCTTCTATTTCATGGGCAAGCCAACCAAGGACCTAAGGCAGGCCGAGCGCTGGTGGAAGCTGGCCGCTGATCGTGGTCATCCCGAGGCAGCCGTAAACCTGGCATTTCTGTATTCAGGACAAGCCGATCCGACACTAGCCAACGAGGCCGATATGATCAGATACCTGAATCAGTCGGCAGCCGGTGGCAACCCCATGGCTCAGCACATGCTGGGTAACTTTTATATGGAAGGCATGCATGGCCTGCCCAAGGATACCTTTCAGGCCAAGCAGCTCTACAAGAGCGCCTGCGACAAGAAGTTCGAGAGCAGCTGCCAGCGGCTGTCTACGCTTCCCTGAAACAAGGGCTGGGTCCTCCATCAGACCCAGCCTCGGTATTACTGGTGCTTAAAGTTTGCGTCCCGCTTTTCAACAAAGGCCTTCATGCCCTCTTTCTGATCCGCCGTGGCGAAGACGGCATGGAAAATACGTCGTTCGAACCGCACACCTTCACTCAGGCTCGTTTCAAAGACCCGGTTGATGCTCTCCTTGGCCATCAGCGTTGCCGTCAATGACTTGTTGGCGATCTCATGAGCAACCTTCAGGGTTTCGCTCACAAGGCTGTCCACAGGGAAAATGCGGGCTACCAACCCTGCCCGCTCGGCTTCCGGTGCCTCCATCATGCGGCCGGTCAGGCACATTTCCATGGCCTTGGCCTTGCCCAGCGCCCGCGTCAGCCGCTGAGTACCTCCCATGCCCGGCAAGACGCCAAGCTTGATTTCCGGCAGGCCAAACTTGGCATTGTCCGCGGCGTAGATGAAGTCGCATAGCAGCGCCAGTTCACACCCACCTCCCAAGGCATATCCGGCTACGGCTGCAATCATCGGCTTGCGCCGGCTGGCGACACGATCCACAGCAGAGAAAAAATCATCCAGATAAATGTCAGGAAAGGTCAGGTCGGCCATTTCCTTGATATCCGCACCTGCCGCAAAGGCCTTGGACGATCCGGTCAGCACGATGCAGCCAATGGTGCTGTCCCGCTCCAGCACGTCCAATGCCTGATTGAGCTCATCAATCAGTTGCGTGTTCAGGGCGTTCAGGGCCTGAGGACGGTTGAGCGTGATCAGCGCGACACGCTCCTGTATTTCGATCACCAGGGTTTCATAGGACATGAAGTTACTCTCCTAGATGGCGGGCAATGACAAGCCGCTGAATATCACTGGTGCCCTCGTAAATCTGGCAGATCCGGGCGTCGCGATAGATGCGCTCCAGCGGATAGTCGTTGAGGTAGCCATAGCCACCCAGAGTTTGCAAGGCAGCGGAGCAGACGCGCTCCGTCATCTCGGAGGCAAACAGCTTGGCCATGGAGGCCTCGACCAATGCAGGCCTGCCGGCATCCCTGAGCGCGGCGGCATGCAGCACCATCTGCCGAGCCACGGCGATTTCGGTTGCCATGTCCGCCAGGCGGAAAGACACAGCCTGATGCTCGACGATAGGCTTGCCAAAGGTCTGCCGGTCACGGGCGTAGTCGCGTGCATATTCGAATGCCGCGCGTGCCATGCCCACTGCTTGCGCTGCAATACCGATGCGTCCGCCCTCGAGGTTGGCCAGGGCGATCTTGTAGCCTTGCCCTTCCTCGCCCAGCCGAAAAGCCGCCGGGATACGCACGTTGTCCAGTTGGATCTGACAGGTGTCGGAGGCATGAATGCCCAATTTGTGCTCTACACGAACGACCGAATAGCCGGGTGTTGAGGTTGGCACCAGAAAGGCGGTGATGCCTCGTTTACCAGCGGATGGATCCGTCACGGCAAAGACAATCACAACGCCTGCATTACTGCCGGAGGTAATGAACTGCTTGGCCCCGTTGATTACGTACTCATCACCTTCCCGCCGTGCCTTGGTCCGTAGATCACTGGCGTCCGAGCCGGCCTGAGGTTCGGTGAGTGCAAACGCACCGATCATTTCACCCGTAGCCAACGGTATCAGAAACTGGGTTTTCTGCTCATCGGTGCCGAAGTGATGAATCGGGACGCAGCCTACCGAGTTATGCACGCTCATGATGGTGGAACAGGCTCCGTCACCGGCGGCAATTTCCTCAAGGGCCAGTGCATAGGCAACATAACCTGTCTCGCAGCCGCCCCAGGTATCAGGCACCAGCATGCCCATGAAACCCAGCTCAGCCATCTCCCGTAACGCTTCTCGAGGAAAGGTATGCTCGCGGTCCCATTCTGCCGAGAACGGACGCAGCCGCTCCTGAGCAAACTGACGGGCCATGTCGGCAATGCTTTGTTGTTCTTCGGTAATCAGCATGATCTTGTCCTCACATCAATACAGGCATTCCACGGCCATCGCGGTTGCCTCGCCGCCGCCAATGCAAATGGCCGCTACGCCTCGGCGCAGCCCATGACGGCGCAAGGCCGAAATCAGGGTCACCAGAATCCGTGCACCTGAAGCGCCAATAGGATGGCCCAATGCACAGGCACCGCCATGAACGTTGACCTTTTCATGGGGAAGCCCAAGCTCGCGCATGGTGACCATGGCAACTACAGCAAATGCTTCGTTGATTTCGAACAGATCCACGTCGTTCAGCGACCAGCCTGTCCGCTTCATGAGCTTCTGGATAGCCCCAATGGGCGCCGTGGGAAACAGATGCGGTGCATCGGCGAAGGCTGCATGTCCGTGGATAGCGGCCAATGGCGTCAGCCCCTGCCGCTCGGCTTCGGAGCGGCGCATCAGTACCAGCGCCGCTGCACCATCGGAAATCGAACTGGCGTTGGCAGCCGTTACCGTACCGTCCTGACGGAACGCGGGCTTTAATTCGGGAATCTTGTCGAGCCGGGCCTTGGGCGGCTGCTCATCATTGCGGATAAGGCGTTCTTCCTTACGGGTCTTGACACTAACCGGTACGATCTCGGCCGCAAAGGCGCCCTCCTCGATGGCCTTGCGCGCCCGGGTCAGAGAGGCCATCGCATACTCATCCTGGGCAGCACGGCTGACATCATGCTGCTGGGCACAGTCTTCGGCAAAAGTCCCCATGAGGCGTCCCTTGTCATAGGCATCCTCCAGCCCATCCAGGAACATATGATCCAGTACGCGCCCATGGCCCATGCGATAGCCGGCGCGGGCACGATCCAACAGATACGGTGCGTTGGACATGCTTTCCATGCCCCCGGCAATGACAACGTTGGCACTGCCAGCCCGCAGCAGGTCATGGCCGAGAATGGCAGCCTGCATGCCGGAGCCACACATCTTGTTGAGCGTAGTGCAGGGTGTGTGCTGGGTAAGGCCTGCACCCAGTGCAGCCTGCCGTGCCGGTGCCTGCCCCAGGCCGGCGGGAAGCACACAGCCCATGAGCACCTCATCTACTGCCTCAACGCTGATGCCGCTACGCTCGATAACCGCGCCGATGGCCTGGGCGCCCAGCTCCGTTGCGCTCAGCCCTTGCAGATCGCCCTGGAAACCGCCCATGGGGGTGCGGGCAAGACTGACGATAACGATGGGATCGTGATTCATGATGATCTCTCTTATTTGGCTGCCATGCGCAAGGCGCCGTCGAGACGAATCACCTCGCCGTTGAGCATGCTGTTTTCAATGATGTGCCTGACCAGGGCTGCATATTCCTCGGGCCTACCAAGACGCGGCGGGAACGGCACGCCTGCAGCAAGGGATTCGCGCACGGCCTCTGTCATGCCTGCCATCATGGGGGTCTCGAAGATACCTGGGGCGATGGTCATGACCCGTATCCCGTAACGTGCCAACTCCCGGGCAGCCGGTAGCGTCATGCTGGCGACGCCGCCTTTCGAGGCTGCATAGGCTACTTGCCCGATTTGCCCGTCAAAGGCCGCAATGGAAGCGGTGTTGATGATGACGCCACGTTCGCCACTGGCCTCAGCCTCGCCCTGCGTCATAGCTTCGGCGGCCAGACGCAGCATGTTGAAACTGCCAATGAGATTGATGCCGACGATTCGGCTGAAGCTGTCCAAACCATGAACACCGCTTTTTCCCAGTACCTTTTCACCCCCTACTACACCTGCGCAATTGACCAGCCCATGAACGGCGCCAAAGGCTTCCATCGTGGCCGCTACGGCTGAACGCGCCTGAGTTTCGTCGGTGACATTGGTCACGGCGCAGCGTGCCCGTGGGCCAAGTACCTCGACCTTCGCCTCGACACTGGGCGCATGCATATCCACCAGCATAACGTTGGCTCCAGCCTCCACCAGCATGGTCGCGGTAGCAGCTCCCAGGCCCGAGCCCGCACCGGTCACAAGGAACGTTTTGTTTTCAATCTGCATACAGCACTCCTTAGGCGGCAGATGCCGGGGTAGCCTGGGCCTTCGCAATCTCCTGGTTACGCAGGATGAATCGCTGAACTTTGCCACTGGGGGTTTTGGGAAGCTCCGCCACAAATTCGATTTCCCGCGGATAGGCATGGGCGGCCAGGCGTTTGCGTACGTACTGGCGCAGCTCTTCGGCAAGCTCTGGGGTATCACAGTACCGGCTATGAATGACGACGAATGCCTTGATGATTTCGGTACGCTCTGGATCAGGCTTACCCACTACGGCCGCCTCGATCACGGCCGGATGCTCGATCAAGGCACTTTCCACATCGAACGGTCCTACGCGATAGCCCGACGTTGTGATCACATCATCGGATCGCCCCACAAAACTGATACTGCCGTCATCGTTCAGCTCGACCGTATCGCCGCTGAGGTAGTAAGGGCCGACGAAGGACTTGGTAGGCAGCCCCAGATAACCACCAAACCAGCACATGGGCGACTGTGAGAGATCTACCGCCAGGATACCGGGCTGGCCAGCGGGCAACTCCTGCGCCTGATCATCCACTACCACGACCCGGTGTCCAGGGCTGGCAAAGCCTGCCGAGCCGGGCCGCACCGGATGCTCCAGTGCGTGGTGATTACACAACACCATGCCCAGCTCGGTCTGCCCGTAATGGTCATGGATGGTTGCGCCCAGGTTCTGCGCGAACCAGCGGATTACCTCCGGGTTGAGCGGCTCTCCTGCACTGCTGACCGCTCGCAGCCGCCCTTTGAGGCAGTCGATTACGCTGTCACCACCGGCAATCAGCATCCGGTAAGCAGTAGGCGAACCGGCCAGGTTGGTAATGCCATATTTGCGGATGATGCGACAGGTGCTCTCCACCGAGAACGGACCATCATAAAACGTGGTGGGATGTCCCAGCGCCAGTGGGCCTGTCACGGCGTAGTACAGTCCATAGGCCCAGCCGGGATCAGCCACGTTCCAGAAGGCATCTTCCGGACGCAGATCGATGGCATCGCTCATGTAACCCATGAACGCAGCGATGGCCTTGAGCGGAACGGCCAGTGGCTTGGCAGGGCCTGTGGTGCCCGAAGTAAACATGAGCAGGAAAGGATCATCCCCTGCACGCATGACCGGCTCGAAATGGGTAGGATGCTTTTCCAGTTCGCTCCAAAAACTGAAGTCGCCCCGCTCAATGCCCAGACCGCGTCGGCCACCCAGCGTAACAATGGTGGGGCAATGATCAACGTCGCTCAGCTTGCCTCGGTTGGCCCCATCGGTCACGACCAGTTTCGCCTCTGATGTCGTAAGTCGATGCTCGATGGCCTTGGGGCCAAACGCTGTGAACACGGGCTGGTAGACCGCACCAGCCCGCCACGTGCCAAGGATCGTCACAAGAAGCTCTGGCGTACGCGGCAGCAGGCCCGCCACACGATCACCCGGACCTATCCCCTGGGCCACCAGAAAATGGGCGAACTGGGCCGCGCGCTGCATGAGGTCGATAAACGTCCAGGTTTCGCTGCTGCCGTCGCGGCCCTCCCAGAACAGGGCGATACGGCCCGGCAGGGCGTGGCGGTCGCAGCATTCGATACAGGCGTTGAGCGACTCGAGCGTCCCGCTCAGTCGGCTGGCAACAACAGAAGGGAAATCAAAGCTGGAATAGGCAGCCTGATAGTCCTGCATGATCAGTTCCTCGGCTTGTTGTTATTGGAACGTCAGGAGCGTCTTTTTTGACTGTATCGCGCCAGCGCTGGCTTGCAATGGTCAAACCCTTCAATCTGGCTGAGCGGTTTGGACAATCAGGCAGAGTCGACCTGGGCGAGAATCAGGTTGCGGTAGTGACCAGGGTTGGTTCCGGTCCATTTACGAAAGGCCTTGTAGAAGGCGCTGATATCAGCGAAGCCAAGCTGAGTAGCAATGTCCGAATAGGTCATCGAGGGATCGGCCAGCCAGTCGATCGCCTGTTCCTTGCGTACGGTGTCCTTGATCGCCTGGTAGGACTGCGCCTGCTCTGCCAGACGCCGCCGCAGGGTTGCAGGCGACATGCACAGGGTGTACGCCAGGGCTTCACTGGTAGGCCACTGCTCGCCCGGCAGTTGCCGCAACTGCAATTTGATCCGACTCGCCAAACTGTCCGAATCGCGGTATTTCTCCAGAATATTGCAGGGTGCCTCAGCCAGAAAGCGCTGCAGGTCCGCCTCGCTGCGTCTCACTGGTACATCCAGTACCTCGGCAGCAAAGATGATCCGTGTCCGGCTCTGGTTGAAACGCAGGTTATCCGAAAACATGACCTTGTAATCGGCCGTAAAGGCGGGCTCGGGGCAGCGCAGCTCGATTGCCAGGATCGGGATCCGGCGGCCAGCCAGCCAGCAGGCTACGCCGTGAACGATCATCCAGTAGGTGAAATACGCGAAGGCTCGATTGGGCGCCCCGGCGGGCTCTCGCAATATAATTTCCGCCAGGCTCTGGCTGCGGACCAGCTCACCACGAAGGCGCTCGAAGGTAAGCCCGAGAAAAGCCAGCCCATGGATCAACGCTGCACCTACCGTAGGTTGGGACAGGCAGGCCCGGCAGAGAAACTCGAAACTACCGGACCGCATGCCACGCGGATCCATGCCAAAAAACTCATCATCAAAGCGCCGGGCCAGACGCCGCCAGATGCGCCCGTAAAAGGGGACGGGCACCCGGCCGCCCGGCTCCGCCAGACAGTCTGGCGCCAGCCCGATGTCGCACAATAATTCCGCATGGCTCATTCCCCGCGCAGCAAAGGCCTGTAGCGCCTCCTCCACCAGATAGGTCGAGATGGTGCCCTTGGGAACGGCACGGCTGACCACTGATCAGTCCTTCAGGGCGCGCAGCGGATGCTCGTGGGCCGGAAAGGCAGGCTCGAAAAAGGCATCCAGCCAAGCCGGGTGGTCCGTTGCGAGTGGATCTGCATGCCATTTCGGCTGGCGGTCCTTGTCGATCAGCAGGGCGCGTATCCCCTCCTGCAGCTCACCGAGCTGAGTGCAGCGCACCGACAGGTCCAATTCACTGCGCAGCGCCTCGGCCAGCGACCAGCGTTTGCTGCGCCTGAGCTGACGCAGCGTGATGGCCGCCGAAGTCGGTGAGCCCTGGGCCAATGTCTTGGCCGCCTTGGTTAGCCAGGGATTATCGCCGCTGTAGGCCTTGATTTCAGCAAGTACGGTTTTGTCATCATCGAAATCCGTCAGGGCCTGAAGGGTATCGAAGAGGGGTTGTACATTCGGCTCAGGCATCAGGGGCAGGCTCACCTGCTCATGCTGGCGTAGCACCTGTGCAACCGAGGTATGGCTGAGAATCCTGTCGGGCATGGCCTGCAAATCAGCAATGACCTGTTCACGCCGCTCCGCTGCAATGCAGCGATCCGCCAGCCCGACGAAAACCGCATCGCGCGCCGTAAGCTGTGCGCCGGTAACGCCCAGGAACAGCCCGCAACGGCCCGGCATGCGGTTGAGAAACCAGCTCGCTCCTACATCGGGATATAACCCGATGCTGACCTCAGGCATGGCAACACGGGTGCTCTCGCATACCACGCGATGAGAGGCACCGGCGAGCAACCCAAGCCCTCCTCCCATGACGTAACCCGCCCCCCAGGCAATAAGCGGCTTGGGGTAATGATGGATGAAGTGATCGAGCCGGTATTCCAGCGTAAAGTACTCACCGGTTGCCTTGCCCGGCCCAGCTTCTCCTTCCCGCATGGCCTTGTAGAGCGCGACGATATCGCCTCCCGCGCAAAAGGCCTTTTCACCAGTTCCCTCCAGCCAGACCGCGTCAATATCGTCCCGCTCAGCCCAGTGCCTGAGCTGTTCTTCTAGCTGGACGGCCATGTTGAAGGATAGGGCGTTCAGGCTGCTTGGTGCGTCTAGCGTGACGCGTCCGAGTCGCTTGCCGGAGGCCAGTGGCAGTTCCGTTACCTGGATGCAGCGCTCACTCATGTAGGTGCTCTCGTCTTGTTCTTATCGGTCGCCCTGTCTGCCAGGAGCGACGGGGCCATGAGAAATGCCCTATCAGATAAGCACATTCCACCCAAGGGAGACAATTAATCCTAACGGTGATAAGAAGTTAGCCGCTTGCCGATTAGCGGGGCTTTGTAAATGCCTAAAAGTCACCTATAACTAATCAGGTCAGCAACCTACAGGACAAACCTCATGCATTTTCTCATCATGCAGGGCCAGTATGGTCACAAGCTGGTTAGCTATAGCGATGCTGTATTTGATTTGAAAGAAGCACTGACGGAGTTGAAAGGGAAAGACGCTGCCAACTCACCGATGATTCTTGACGACAAGGTGGTGCAAAGTACCTACCTTTGCACCGAAACTGGCATGCCTGTGCAAGAAATCGACGGCTATCTCATCCGGCTGGCTGAGCTGTAACCCGGCCCCACGCTGCTGACCTGAGAGGGTCGTGTTCTTATCGCCGTATTGCAGTGTAAGAACCGCCCTCCCCTACTCCGATTGCTTCCCTGCGTTGCCCGCCCTTGTCGAGGGCGGGCAGTTCTGCCGTCAGACCTTGAACTGATTGACCAGGCGACGCTGCTGCTCGGCCAGCTGTGTCAGCTCGGCACTGGCATGCGACGACTGCTCTGCACCCTGGGCCACTTCAGACGCAACCGTTCCGATCACGGTAACATTACGGTTGATGTCCTCCGCCACGGCACTTTGCTCTTCAGCCGCTCCAGCGATCTGGATGTTCATTTCCGTAATGACGGAAACCGCCTCGGTGATCGCCGCCAGCGCAGCTGCGGCCTCGGAAGACTGCTGCACGCTGGTCTCGGTCTTCGCCTGGCTGGCCTGCATGATCTGCACCACGTCCTGCGTACCGCTTTGCAGCTGCTGGATCATGGTCTGGATTTCCTGAGTCGCCTGCTGAGTCTTGCCCGCCAGATTACGAACTTCATCCGCCACTACGGCAAAGCCGCGGCCCTGCTCACCAGCCCGTGCCGCCTCGATGGCTGCGTTGAGGGCCAGTAGGTTGGTCTGTTCGGCAATGCCGCGAATGCTGACCAGGATCGTGGTAATGTTTTCGCTATCCTTGGCCAGCCCTTCCACGCTGACAACCGCACGGTCGATCTCGGCAGCCAGTGCGGAAATCGCATCGCTGGAGTTCTGCACAATGGTCCGCCCGTGGTTAGCCGACTGATCTGCATTACCTGCCGCCTCGGCCGCCTGGTTGGCACTGCGGGCAACTTCCTGGGCTGTAGCGGACATTTCCTGAATGGCCGTTGCCACTTGATCGATTTCAGATTGTTGCTTCTGTACCCCTTGCTGGGTGTGAATGGCGATCTCTGCTGTATGCTCGGATGCATCGCTCACTTTTTGTACCGAGGATACTACCTGGGTAATCATGGCTTGCAGCTTGGCCAGGAAGCGGTTGAAACCTTTTGCCATGGCACCCAGCTCATCGGGCCGGTTTTCATCCAGCCGACGGGTCAGATCGCCCTCGCCTTGAGCGATATCATCTAGCATCAGCACCATTTGCTTCAGTGGTCGCGTGATACTGCGGCTTACCAGCCACAGCGCGCCAAGCCCGATAATGGCAATGACCAGGCCGACCAATCCCATCCCAAAGGTATTTCGATCGCTCTGCGCCTTGATATCGTCGTGAAGCTTCAAAGACTCACCCAGTGCGGCCTGGATGGGCAGCTGGATCATCAATGTCCACTGAGCGGATGTGTTACCGACCTTGAACGGTAGGAACAGCTCGATATGCCCATGCGCTTCGTCATAGTCGTATAGCGGCTCGGCTGACTTCAGCTGCTTCAGATTATTCAGCTCGCTTTCATCCAGCAGGGCACTGACAGACTTGCCCAGCTGGCCGGCGTCCTTGGTATAGGCAATCAAGGCACCATTACTGGCAATCAGTGCCATTTGACCTGCGCCCTGGTAGAGCGACTGGTTGGCCTTGACCAGAGCATCCTGAATAAAGCCGACGGACAGGTCCGCACCGGCAATACCCTGGAACTTGCCTTTGACCATGATAGGCGCGGTAAACGATGCCATCAGGACAGGCTTGCCAGCAACGTCATAGGTATAGGGGTCAACGGCGCAAAGCTGTTGCGTTTCCTTGGCACACAGATAGTACTCGCCCTCGCGCACGCCCAGGTCGGAGCGTTTCTGGCTTTCCATGAATTGAATGATGTCATGGCCGAGCGTACCATCGGCATTACGGAACCAATACGGCAGAAAGCGGCCAGTGCTGTCATGTCCAGGCTGCCCCATGAACTGATAGTCGTCACCTGCAAAGGCATTGGGCTCCCAGCCCAGATAAGCGCCCAGGAGTTCAGGGTGCTTTTCCATCGCATTTCGAACGATTCGATCCTGCTCATCTCGCGACAGATGGACGCTGGTGCTCGGATCGCTGGCAGCCAAGGCGCTCAGCTGCGCCAGTGATGCTGCGATGTTCAATGGCTTTTCAAGGTCATGCTGGATATGCATGACGTTGGCATCGGCCAGAGAAATCAGCCGCTCCTGGATGACCTTTTCAAACAACGCCTCTGTACCCTTGGCCGCCTGATCCTGTGTACGCTCGCCGGTAACCAACGCATACCCCACCAGGGCGATGACGATCGCCAGGATACAGGCACCGGCATACGCCATGATGGTGTACTGAATGGACTTGAATTTCATGGTGCCTTTCCCATGTCTGCTTAGCTAAAAGGCTCTATCGGCGCAGACCAGAAAAGCTGAATTGCAGCCTGTCGGTTAGGACAACACCTCGTCGCGCCTGCCTTGCCGGATGCTCAGCCGACAGGACAGGTGCAGAAGCAAAATCAGTCTGACGAGGAGGAGAAATCGGTCAGGGGCCGCGACAATCGAGGGTCATGCCGGTAAGCCAGCATAAGGACAAGTCCGACCAGGCCCATGACCGCACAGTAGCCCACGCAGAACCAGGGGCTGACCGGCATCAGGGCAATCAGAATCAACGGCGTGATACTGCCCCAGATCGAGTACGCAATGTTATAGGTAAAGGAAATACCCGTGACTCGAATATTGGAGGGAAACAGCCCGATCATCACCGATGGCACGACGCCCACAATGCCGCAGGCAAGACCTGCGATTGCGTAGCCCAGCCAGAGCGCTATCGCCTCGCTGACCAGACTCGCATACAGGACGGCAATACCGGGAGCGAGAACGGCGCTGTACAATCCCATCGCTTGCCAGGCACCTATCCGATCAGCGATGCGCCCGGCGATGACGCAGCCAATATTCAGAAACACGATACCGATGCAGCTCATGCGGAACGCGGTACTGGTCGGAATATGAAAGTACTTCTGCATCACGGTAGGCGTCACAACCACCAGGACGACCACTGCCGAAGTCAGAACGCAAGTCAGCAGTGCCGCCGGCAGCAAGGCGGTGCGGTGCTCTCGCAGGACCGTCGATAACGGCAGGCGCGCCGATAATACCTTGCGAGCCTGCATCTCCATGAAGACAGGCGTCTCGTTCAGCCACCGCCGTAGCCATACCGCCAGGACGCCAAAAAAGCCGCCCAGGATAAAGGGGATACGCCAGGCATAGGCGTGGAGTTCTTTCTCGATATAGATTGATGACAGCACCGTGGCCGTCAGTGCACCCAACAGGTAGCCAAAGGTCAGGCCGGCCTGAAGAATGCCTAGGGCATAACCTCGGTGATTGGCAGGAGCATGCTCTGCTACAAACACCCAGGCACTGGGCACCTCGCCGCCAACGGCAGCCCCCTGCAATACCCGTAGCGCCAGCAGAATCAGCGGTGCAAAGTAGCCGATCTGCGCATAAGTAGGCATCACGCCAATGAGCAGGCTTGGCAATGCCATAAGCAGGATGCTCAGGTTGAACATGCGCTTGCGCCCCAGGCGGTCGGCATAATGCGCCATGAGAATTCCGCCCAGTGGGCGCGCCAGGTACCCGGTGGCAAAAATGCCGAAGCTTTGCAGCAGCCGTAGCCATTCAGGCATTTCCGGCGGGAAAAACAACTGGCTGAGCACCAGCGCGAAAAAGACGAAAATAATGAAATCGTAGATTTCCAGGGCACCGCCCAGCGCCGCCAGACCCAGGGTCTTATGGTCCTGCCAGGATAATCGCCGGGCAGGCGTATGAATGTCGCTATGCATGTAAACGTGCCCGCTCTCTTCTTGCCTAAACATGAGGCGGCGCAGAATACAGGGAAGTCACTGTCTTGTTACAGTGTAAACGTATCTCGAAGTCCCTCATGTCAATCGTCTAAGTGTTCGCCTCAACCCATGGCACGGCAGCGGGTCTAATCCGATACGCCTATCCCTGATATAACTCAACTCCCTGAAGCGTCAGTCATGTTTATGAAATACCTGTTCATCCTTGGTGCGCGAGATCCTGAAATGATGCTCATCGAGACCCTGGTTCTTAGGGCACGGCATCGACTGGCCTATGCGCTGGCGGATGAGCGTCGGGTATACGCGGGCAATGCCTATAAAGCCGATCGCACATCTGCCCGCCAAGGCGAGCCCCATGGCCCTATCGTCTGGGTGGAATGCGGCCTCGCCGATACCTCCCAACCTCGTGATATCGTGGTAGACCATCATCATGAAGGCGATCCGGGGTATGACATGCCTCCGGCGCGCTACTGGGAAGGCTCCTCGCTGGGGCAGGTCTGCCAGCTGCTGGAGATCGAGCCGACGCCGGAGCTGCAACTGGCTGCCGCCGCCGACCATTGCCTGAGCGCAGCCTACAAAGGTCTCTGCCCCGGGGTCGATCCGACTGATCTACGCGCGTGGCGTATCGCCTCCCGGTCGAATTGGCAAAAGATCAATCCTGATCAATTACGAGCTACGATCGAGGCGGCAATCGAACAGGTCAAGGCGCTCAAACCAATCTCCATCGCCGGCCATGAATTCTTCGATGCCATGGATCACGATATCCCCGAACTCTCCGAGGCGTCCGCCATCTTGGGGCGCCCCGTCATGTACAGCATGCCGGAGCCACGGAGCGGACGTATCAAGGTCGGTGCCCTGAATGGCTCTCCAGACATGCTTTGGGCCTGGATGAACTGCGCCCGAGAGGTCTTGGGCCTTGAGGACGTGTACGGTAACCCGATTCGTGGATACGCCGGTGGGTATTTACGTGGAGATATCTTGCAACGTGCATGAGGCCTGGATCGCAACGTAGCGGTTTTCCTGGCTGTTGTGCAGTCGTCCCGGCAGGTAAAAGGTCCTATGAACACGTTCCTACGCCAAGACCTGACGCATGCCCAACAAACGAAGCACGCCTGATCCCACCCACGCCTCTCCCTCTACAGCCCCCGGCTTTGTCCGCGTCCGGGGCGCGCGTGAGCACAATCTCAAGAATGTAGATGTCGACATCCCCCGCGACAGCCTGGTTGTTTTTACCGGCGTTTCGGGCTCTGGCAAGTCCTCCCTTGCCTTTGGAACCCTGTACGCCGAGGCTCAGCGTCGTTACTTTGAATCGGTGGCGCCCTATGCCCGTCGCCTGATCGATCAGGTAGGCGTACCGGATGTGGACACCATAGAAGGATTGCCTCCGGCTGTCGCTCTCCAGCAGCAACGCGGCACGCCCAGCGCTCGCTCTTCGGTGGGTAGCGTCACTACCCTGTCCAGCCTGATCCGCATGCTGTACTCACGCGTCGGCACCTATCCGCCTGATCAACCCATGCTCTACGCAGAGGACTTTTCGCCCAACACACCCCAAGGCGCCTGTCCTCAATGTCATGGGCTCGGACGAGTCTATGAAGTAACCGAGCAGTCTATGGTACCGGACGACTCGCTGACTATTCGCGAGCGGGCCATTGCCGCCTGGCCTACTGCCTGGCAGGGGCAGAATCTGCGGGACATTCTGGTAACCCTGGGCTACGACGTAGACACACCTTGGCGCGATATCCCCCAAAAGGATCGCGACTGGATTCTTTTTACTGAAGAACAGCCGACCGTTCCGGTCTATGCCGGCCTGACACCAGAGCAGACCCGCGAAGCTCTCAAGCACAAGCGCGAGCCCAGTTACATGGGCACCTTCACCGGTGCGCGCCGCTATGTGCTGCATACCTTTGCCCATTCGCAGAGCGCGTTAATGAAAAAACGCGTATCCCAATTCATGGTGGGTAGTCTGTGTCCGCTGTGTGAAGGTAAGCGCCTGAAGCGTGAGGCGCTGTCCGTCACCTTTGCCGGGCATGACATTGGCGAGCTGGCCCGCATGCCTCTGCTGACCCTGGTTGATGTCCTCACACCTGTTGCAGCCGGTGCGCTGGCTTCAGGGTCATCCTCCGTGAAGAAAACCTTCACAAGGGAAGAATCACGCCGCGCACGTGAAGCGCGTACCCGGGAAGGTGGCGCTTCCCATGAGGCCGCCCCGGACGTACGCCGTACGCCGACCCTGTCAGACGAAAAGCGCCTGGCGGCCCAACGTATCGCCCAAGATCTGCTGGAACGCCTGACCACCCTGACCGAGCTAGGCCTGGGGTACCTCTCCCTGGAACGCAGTACCCCAACATTGTCTTCGGGAGAGCTGCAACGTCTCCGCCTTGCCACTCAGTTGAATTCGCAGCTTTTCGGAGTGATCTATGTGCTCGATGAACCGTCCGCCGGTCTGCATCCTGCTGACGGCGAAGCGTTGTTCACGGCTCTGGATCAACTCAAGGCGGCCGGCAACTCCTTGTTCGTAGTGGAACACGATCTAGAGACGATGCGTCGTGCGGACTGGCTGGTGGATGTAGGCCCTGCAGCAGGCGAACATGGTGGTACGGTTCTCTACAGCGGACCGCCTGCCGGATTGGCTCATGTCGAAGCGTCTCAAACGCGGGATTACCTGTTTGCGTCTCGGCGCACAGCAGCCCCCTTGAGCCGCCCGCACCGCAAGCCGCTTCATTGGCTAAGACTGACCGGCGTAACGCGCAACAACCTCAAGGCCCTTGATGTTGCGTTTCCACTTGGCTGCTTTACCTCCGTTACCGGTATCTCTGGCTCCGGCAAATCGACTCTTGTCAGCCAGGCCCTGTTGGAGTTGGTCGGTGAGCACCTAGGCCGGCCACTGGCCGAGCGCGATGAAGACGAATCACCTCTGGACGAGGAGGCTCCTCAGCCGCTCTCAGGACAAATCATTGAAGGCATGGAGCATATTCGTCGCCTGGTCCAGGTGGATCAGAAGCCGATCGGTCGCACTCCGCGTTCCAACCTTGCCACTTATACAGGCCTTTTTGACGGCATCCGCAAACTGTTTGCTGCGACCCCGGAAGCCCGGAAACGGCGATATGACGCCGGTCGCTTTTCATTCAACGTAGCCAAGGGGCGTTGCCCGACCTGTGAGGGCGAAGGCTTCGTCAGTGTCGAACTGCTGTTCATGCCCAGCGTGTATGCGCCCTGCCCGGCCTGCCATGGCGCCCGTTACAACGCCGAAACGCTGGAAGTCACCTGGCAAGGAAAAACCATTGCGGAAGTCCTGAACCTAACAGTAGAGGATGCCTGTACCTTTTTCGCGGAGGAAGCTGGCGTACTCCGACCCTTGCATGTCCTGCATGATATTGGTCTGGGCTATCTGCGCCTGGGGCAACCAGCCACAGAGCTTTCCGGTGGTGAAGCACAGCGCATCAAGCTGGCAACCGAGCTGCAACGTACCCAGCGCGGCGCCACGCTCTATGTACTTGATGAGCCTACAACGGGTCTACACCCTACTGATACCGACCGCCTGGTGCGCCAGCTCAACGGTCTGGTAGAGGCTGGCAATACAGTCGTTGTGGTTGAACATGACATGCGCGTCGTGGCGCAAAGCGATTGGGTCATCGATATCGGCCCAGGGGCTGGTGATAGAGGCGGACACATTGTCGCGAGCGGTACACCCGAAAGCGTTGCAAAAGAGACCAGCAGCAAGACCGCGCCTTACCTGCGAGCGGTACTGGAGAGCTGATCGGGTTCACATACCAAGCGGTGCTTGGGAACCGCAAGCCCGCTTGGCTGACAAACAGGAGCCGCTTTTTTGAAGGAATCAAAATGCCTCACGCCATCAATAAAGACACCCAGGTTTGCATGTCCCTGGCGGGACGCCCTGGCAACACCGGTACACGGTTTCACAATCATCTGTACGAAGCCCTGAACCTGAATTATCTCTACAAGGCGTTCACAACCACCGACCTGCCTGCTGCCATTGGCGGCATTCGAGCGCTTGGCATACGCGGATGCGCTATTTCCATGCCGTTCAAGGAAGCCTGCATTCCTCTTCTGGATGGCCTCGACCCTTCTGCCGCCGTGGTCGATTCGGTCAATACTATTGTGAACGATGACGGTAAGCTGACAGGCTATAACACGGACTTTCTGGCTGTCGCCTCACTGCTTGATAGCCATCAGGTATCTCATGATCTGACGCTTGCGCTGCGGGGTAGCGGCGGTATGGCCAAAGCCGTGGCGTTTGCGTTGCGGGAGGCCGGCTTCAAGAAGGGACACATCGTGGCCCGCAATCCCACTACCGGCCGAGCCCTAGCTGAATCCTGCGGGTATGAGTGGACCGAATCCCTGGGCGACCTGCGCCCTGAACTCATCATCAATGTGACACCCGTAGGCATGACCGGCGGACCGGAAGCGGACGATCTGTCTTTTGATGACGAAGTGATTCAAGAGGCTAAAGTGGTGTTTGATGTCGTGGCAATGCCATCCGAAACCCCACTCATCAAACGCGCCCGCGAACTGGGCAAGCCCGTCATTACCGGCGCAGAGGTTGTTGCCCTCCAGGCACTGGAGCAGTTTGTCCTGTACACCGGCATCCGCCCAAGTCCTGAGCAGGTTGAAGCCGCCGCGGCATATTCGCGCGCTCAATAAGCGCTTAATCACAGGGCTTTTGTTTGCGGATGAAAGCCCTGCTCCTTATAAGAGCAACTGAAGCCTTATCAGCCTATACCGGTACGCTCTTCATCAGCGGACAACCATGCGCTTATTGATGACTATGCCCAGACCGAGCGTGGCACATAAACATGTCCGTCAAATAAAAGGCGAGCGGTCCGCAAGAGTCCACAACCTGTTAACTGTCCCGCATGGCGGTCTAGTTTGACGGTAAATTCTCCCGTGGGATGTTCAACAGAAAGCCGCAACGAGTCGCCTTGCTCTACCTGGGCTAACCCATCAGTTACCGAGCCCTCGATCAGACAGGCCGAGGCCACGCTTACCGCACCGAAAACGCCGATGGAGGCGTGGCAGCGATGAGGAATAAAAGTTCGGCTACTGATAGCACCACCCGCTTGAGGTTCGGCAATCAAGCACATTTTGGGGACTGTACGGTGGGTAACATCCCCCAGGTTCATACGCGGCCCGGCCTGAAGACGAATCGACTCGATTCTGGTCTTAAGTTCGGTATCGCCATCCAGCTGCTCACGCGTCTCATAACCGGTGCGACCCAGATCGGCCGCTCGAAGCAGCACTACCGGCATGCCATTATCGATACAGGTCACCTCAATCCCATCAAACGTGTCGCACACGTTTCCGGTCGGTAACAGCGCACCACAACTGGAGCCAGCAATATCCTCAAATTCAACAATCAGCGGAGCAGCTGTACCCGGTACGCCATCAATGCGAGCATCGCCTTCATACTGCACTTCACCGTTTGGCGTAAGTACATTCGCAACGGCAATCTGACCGGTGTTTTCCATGAAGATACGAACCTGGGTTGTATCTTCCAGCACAGGGACCAGTCCTTGTTCTATGGCAAACGGGCCAACACCCGCCAGAATATTGCCGCAGTTCTGCCCATAGTCGACTCGCGCTTCCTCTACCAGTACCTGAGCGAACAGGTAGTCCACATCGACATCCGGTCGCTCGGAGCGCTTGATGATCGCAACCTTACTGGTCAGCGAATCCGCGCCGCCGATACCGTCAATCTGGCGCTTGTCAGGCGAGCCCATAACGGCCAGCAGGACTTTTTCCCGCAGTGCTTCATCGGTAGGAAGATCAGTGGCGAGAAAGTACGCTCCCTTGGAAGTACCGCCGCGCATCATCAGGCAAGGAATGCGAGTCTGTCCCATGGTTCAGCCCTCCAGCTCGTCCAGGCTATCAACGTACCGAAGGCCCTTTTCGGCCAGGCGAGGACGCATGTTGTAGATGTCGAGCCCTAATTCGCCATTAGCCAACCGAATCCGCTTCTGCTCTTCGGCATCGGCCCGCTTGCGACTGGCCTCGACCACGGTTTGCACCTCGGCACGCCGAACCACCACAACGCCATCGTCATCAGCCACAATAACGTCGCCGGGGTTGATCAACTGGCCGGCACAAATCACTGGAATGTTGACCGAGCCGAGCGTTTCCTTGACCGTGCCCTGGGCATAGACCGCTTTCGACCACACGGCAAAGCCCATCTCCCGCAGCGTGCGGCTATCGCGCACACCTGCATCGACCACTAGCCCACGTACACCGCGTGCTTTGAGCGAGGTCGCCAGCAGATCACCAAAGTAACCATCGTGGCATGGCGAACTGGGTGCTACGACCAGGATATCGCCCGGCTGGCACTGCTCTACCGCAACATGGAACATCCAGTTGTCCCCAGGTGCTACCAGTACAGTTACAGCCGAACCGCTGATGCCATAATCCTGCTGGATCGGGTGAATATCTGGAGCCAGCAGCCCTTTGCGACCCTGAGCTTCGTGAACGGTTGCTACACCATACTGACCCAGCTCATCAATCAGCCCCGCTTCGGCCCGTGCGATAGTGCGGACTACAACGCCGGTCTTGCCGATCAAGTTGCTCATCCCAGATTCTCCGTCACGCGTGGGAAGATGCTCTGGTAGCCCTCACCGTAGATGATGTTCTTACTGGAGGTAATGCCTACGTTGCGCTTGGCCTGTACGCCGCGTTGTAGCGCTACACGAGTGTAGTACTCCCACAAGTGTTCCTGGCCAGCCATGCACTGAATAGCGGCATACTTCTTGTCCCACACGTCGGTGATGTCCAGCAGTACATCCGGGCGCCATTCGCACTGCTCAGGCTGGTGCGGCTCGAAGCAATAGACGGGCGGCGCACCGATAATTTTCTCGCCCGGCTTGTAGCCTTCTGCCTGAGCGATGATGCGCGCTTCCTGTGCCAGGTGCGTAGCCAGTGGATGGTCGTAGTTGTAGGGGTCCTTCAGCGAGTGACTAAGCACAAATTCCGGCTGTACGCGGCGGAACACATCGGCCAGACGAAATAGCGTTTCCTTGTCGGCACGCATAGGGTAATCACCAATGTCAAAGAACTCGACAGTGGCTCCCAGTATCTCAGCTGCCGCCTGCGCCTCTTCACGGCGCGCCGCCTTGACCTTCTCTTCGGTCATTTCGCCCTTGCGCCAGAGCTTGGCTGACTCGCCCCGCTCACCAAAAGACAGGCAGACGACATGCACGTCATAACCCTGCCTGGCATGCAGAGCGATAGCGCCACCTGCACGCCAGACGAAATCAGCGGAATGGGCGCTGACGACCAGAGCAGTTTTTTTGTTGGAATCGATCATGTCCAGGCTCCTCATGTTTTCAAGGAGAGTCGCACGGCTGATCCTGAGCGAATATTGCGTTCAGCTAGAGCAGGTATACCTTTTACTTATCAACACGCCGCGCGCATGATGCAGGCATGTGCCCTGCCAAGAGAACACCATGACTGCCGAACTTCCCAATCTAATGCAGATACGCGCGTTTGTCCGGGTGGCGGACCAAGGCAGTGTTTCCAAGGCGTCTGAAGTACTGTACCGCGCGCAATCGGTTGTCACCCGTTCCATTCGCGACCTGGAAGAGCGGCTTACCATTGCATTGTTCGAACGGCATGCCAATGGAATGCGGCTGACCGATTACGGCGCCCGCATCTTGCCTCGTGCACGACAGGCACTGGCTGAGCTGGAGACAGTACCCCGCTTGCTGGGTACCCATCCAGGCGCGATTACCGAACCCCTTTATCTGATGCATACCCGGCGTCTGGAAGTGTTCGTCAAGCTGTGCGAAACCCACCATATGCAGACAGTAGCTACCCTCTTCGGTCTGACCCAACCCGCTGTGAGTGCAGCCCTCAAGGTGTTGGAAGGTGGTTGCGGCCATACACTGTTCGAGCGCACTCCCAAAGGCCTTCAGCCTACACGAGCGAGCCTGGATATTGTCCTGCCGATTCGTCGGGCATTGAATGAGCTGCGCCATATCGATGCCGACATTGCCGCCCTACGCGGCTCGCTCCAGGGAGCCGTCATGGTGGGTGCCTTGCCCTTGGGGCGAACCCGGCTGTTGCCTGAAGCTATTGTGCGCCTCGTCTCTGCGTACCCTCAAATTCGTGTGGCGACCAATGAAAGTGCGTTTGACCTGTTGGCTACCGACCTACGGGCCGGTGACATTGACTTTGTACTGGGCGCCCTGCGCCCCTCCGACTATGCCAGCGATCTGTTGGGTGAAACGCTGCTGACTGAAGAGCTGGTGGTACTGGTACGCCGGGGCCATCCATTACTGGATCAGGGGGTAAATACCAATGACCTTATCCATGCTCGCTGGGTGCTGCCCCGTGCAGGCTCGCCGGCCCGCAACCAGCTCGATGCCTTCTTTAGCGAGCTGGGTACGGAAACGCCACTACCGGTAGTTGAAACGGGGGATCTGGCGATTATCCGTGGGCTGCTCGTACGCTCCGATATGTTGGCTGTTGTTTCAGCCCATCAACTTGAATACGAGATCGCCTCAGGCGAGTTGCAACGTCTCCCCTTGCGGCTTCGCCATACCACCCGCGCCATAGGTCTGATCTACCGCACCGGTGGCCTGCACTCACCTGCAGCCAATGCGTTGATGGAAAAGATCCGTGAAGTAGCCCTGGAGCGTTTGGACGCCTGATTTTACTCGGATGCAAGCGCTTTATAAGCCAGCCTAGACCGCACCTACTTTGCCAATAACGCTGTCAGGGATGGTTTTGATCAGCACCTTGACGCAAAACAGTGGTGAAGGACTGTCTGCGATGGATGCCACTACTGCCTTGTATTTGGCAGGAATCTGGTCAAGGCATCGCTTGGCCGTTCGTGTTACGGCCTCGTTAGAATCGTGTATTTCGGCAGCAAGTGCCAGGGCGAGAAGTGCTTCCAGAAACGTCATGACACCAGACTGCCAATGGACTATCGCCATTTAGTGAATGGACGCAGCGACAGGCACCGCGCCCTGGGTTGGAGTTATTTCTTTCCAGCAACCGAGTACAGCACCTGCTGATTACGCGTTTTCTGGAACTCTTCCAGTGATTGGCCACGCATGGCTGAATAGATGTGCAGGTTGGATACCCCTACCACCGCGCCGAGCTTCTCTAGCAGGAAGAAAATAACACCGTAGTGAATCAACCCACGCCAATCGCGGCGTCGAATCAGGTCGCGCTCTTCGTCAGTCAGGCCGGCTTCCTCGAACATGGCCTCCGGTTCCTCCAGAAAACGCTCACGCCAGGCCGGAGTGATCATGCCATGCAGGAATTTGTTCAGCCGATATCCTTTGGCACTGCGCTCCAGCGTAAACGGGTACGTGCCCTCCAGCTTTTCGACATCGGCCAACTGATGGTTCATGTGTTCACGGTGGCGGGCTTGTACGTCAATGGGTAATGGCCGCGCCTGGTTTTCCAGGAGCAGCGTCGCGATCCCGGTCATCGAAGGAAGGTAATAATCCTGGTGAATCAGCTTTACATTGGCTGAGAGCGCACCACGCATGATCAGCCAAGTGATGACCTCCGACCCCTCAAGTCCACCCAGCGTTGCGTATTCGGCAATGGTCATCTCGGTAAGACGCGCGGGATCGTTGACAAAGAGATCAACAAACTGGGCGTCCCATTCAGGATTATTGAAGCCACACCGCTCACCATGGACCTGATGGGACACACCACCCGTGGCAGCAATGACCACCTTCAGATCCTCGGGATAGCTCTCGATGGCACGCCGCAAGGCCTGTCCCAGGTTGTAGCAGCGCTTGGCACTCGGGATCGGAAACTGCAACACACCGACCTGCAGAGGCACTACGTCTACCGGCCATTCCGGCTCGAACGGCAGCAGCGCAGACATCGGCGAGAACAGACCATGGTCGATCGGCTTGTCACGAAAGAACGACATGTCGAACTCATCAGCCATGAGACTGGCCCCGATATGCCGGGCCAGCGCCGCATGCCCACCAATGGCAGGCAGTCCACGTACGCCACCGCCCTCGTCTGCCACACCATAGTGATCGTCTACGCCCAGGGCGAAGGCCGAATAGTGATCGAAGAAGAACGAGGTGATGTGATCGTTAAAGATATAAAACAGCACATCAGGCTGCTTATCCTTAAGCCACTCCTTCATCGGCTCGAAGCTCTTGAAGATGGGCGCCCAGGCGGCCTCCTCCTGCTTGTTGTGGTCGACTGCAAAGCCGATCGTAGGCGTGTGCGAGACGGCCAGGCCTCCGATAATACGTGCCATAAAATAATCCTTATGAATGATCAAGACGCCAAGGCAGGCTGGGCTGCACGCCGTGCAGCATAACCGTTGCCCAGTATGGCCAGCGCTGCCACGAAAGCCGGTATCGCCAGCACTGCAAAAATCAACCCGAAGCTCAGCCCAAGGCTCAGCACCGCACCACCGATTACCGAGCCGAAGATCGCACCAAAGCGGCCTATCCCCAACATCCAGCTCACACCTGTGGCGCGGGACTCGGTAGGGTAATAGCCGGGGGCATAGGCATTAAGACCTGTCTGCGCGCCGCTCATACAAAAGCCCGCCGCGATAACGCCAAGTGTCAGCAGGCTGGATTCCAGGCCAAAGGCACCCAAGAGCAGGATGAACGCACCGCCCAAAGCATAGGAGCCTGCAATAACACGATTGGGATTGCGCCTGTCCATGATCCAGCCAACCACGATTGCTCCTACCGTCCCGCCAATCTGAAACAGTCCTGTGATGGTCGCTGCACGCTCGATCGGGATACCGGACTCACGAATCAGCGTAGGCAACCAGCCCATCATCAGGTAGATCACGAGCAGCCCCATGAAATAGGTAACCCAGAGGGAAAACGTTCCTAAACGATAACGCTCTGCAAACAAGGCGCGAACCGGCGCCTTGTGGTGAACCGTAGGCTCAAGCGTGATAAAACGTGTTTGCGCCGTAAACTGGCCACCCAGTCGATTCAGCACTTTGGCGATACGGGCGGCAGGTGCGTCTTTTACGACAAGAAACCGGGCAGACTCAGGCAAAAACAGCCAGAGAAACGGCAGCAAGAGGATAGGTAGAAGGCCACCCACCAGCAGCACAGACTGCCAACCATAATGGGGAATCAGCCAGGCAGCTACAAAGCCGCCGGCACCCGAGCCCAGGTTGAACCCGGTAAACATCACGGTAATCAGCACGGAGCGATAGCGCTCGGGTAAATACTCCGAAAGCAGTGTCGTCGTATTGGGCATCGCCGCCCCGAGCCCTACCCCGGTGAGAAAACGCAGGATGGCCAGCTCATAAGGGTTACGTGCGAAGGCGCATGCCAGGCTCAGCGCACCAAATACAGTCACAGCGCCAAGCAGTACCGTCTTGCGACCGAAGCGGTCGGCATAAGGGCCCGCAACCAATGCACCCACCGCAAGACCAACCATGGCCGCACTCATGACCGGTCCGAAGGCGGTTTTGGATAGATTCCAGTCCTGCATCAGTGACGGCGCAATGAAGCCCATGACGGCGACATCCACACCATCGAACAGGACGATGAAAAAACACAGGACAAGGATCAACCACTGATAGCCCGAGACAGGCCGGTTATCAATCCATTGTTTAACGTCGACAGGCGAGTCGGTGTGCATGACGGCCACCCTTGTTGTTTTTATGGTGATTCGAATGCCCATAGGGCTTATCACGTGATGGCAGAACGAAACTGCCTCACGGTCAGCCCAGACGTTAAAGCCACTCGCCTGGCCCGTCGTCTGGGAAATGCTTAAGGGGGTATCTGATTTTTTTATGAGGGCCTTAGGCACCTGAGCGAAACGATACTCGGGTGCCTGAGGCTGAAAGGAAGGCAAGCCCGTGTCATACGGGCCTGAAGGGATACGTCAGATGACAAAGAGATCAACGAACCGATTGACCGGAGTACGCTCGAGGGTCGCCTGATCCTTACACAAAGCAAAAATCTGCTCACAGCGCTGTGCCGGGAAACGGGTAGCCAGGTTGTTCTTGAACTTGGCCTCGAGCAGCGGGATGCCTTCGTCGCGGCGACGGCGATGGCCAATCGGATACTCTACCGTGACCTTGTCGGTACAGGTGCCATCCTTAAAGAATACCTGAATGGCATTGGCTATAGAGCGCTTGTCAGACTCCAGGTACTCCTGGCTGTAGCGCAGGTCTTCGATGATTTCCATTTTCTCGCGCAACTGATCGATCAGCGGATGCGCTGCATGGAAGGCATCTTCGTAGTGCTCGGCCACCAGGTCTCCGTACAACAGCGGCACGGCAATCATGTACTGCAGGCAGTGGTCGCGGTCAGCCGCGTTGGCCAGCGGGCCGACTTTGGAAATGATGCGGATGGCAGACTCGTGGGTAGTCACCACGATTTTCTCGACCTGATCGAGCTTCTCACGAACCTGGGGATGCAGAATGACCGCTGCCTCGGCCGCCGTCTGGGCGTGAAACTCCGCAGGGAAACTGATTTTGAACAGGACGTTTTCCATTACGTAACTGCCAAACCCCTGCGGGAAGCTGAATTGGCGCCTGTCCTGCGGCTTGGTCTCCAGGTCCTTGTTGGTGTGGCTGAACAGCACATCATAAAAGCCCCATTGAGGTGCGCTCAGCACGCCCGGAATACCCATTTCGCCGCGCATGGCAATGTCTGCCAGACGTACACCGCGGCTGGTGGCGTCCCCTGCTGCCCAGGACTTGCGCGAACCTGCATTCGGCGCGTGCCGATAGGTACGCAGTGCCTGTCCATCTACAAAGGCGTGAGAGATAGCGGCAAGCATCTGCTCGCGATTGGCGCCCATCAACTTGGCCGCAACCGCCGTAGACGCCACCTTGACGAGGATGACATGGTCAAGTCCGACCCGGTTGAAGGAGTTCTCCAGCGCAAACACGCCCTGAATCTCGTGCGCCATGATCATGGCTTCAAGCACGGCGCGCATGGTCAGAGGCGCCTCGCCCTGCGCAACGCGCTTTTGCGACAAATGATCGGCTACTGCCAGAATGCCGCCCAGGTTATCCGAAGGATGTCCCCACTCCGCTGCGAGCCAGGTATCGTTGTAATCCAGCCAACGCACGATACAGCCGATATCCCAGGCAGCCTTTACCGGGTCCAGGCGAAAACTCGTTCCAGGTACGCGCGCACCATGTGGCACCACGGTCCCTTCCACAAACGGACCCAGATGCTTGGTGCATTCTGGGAAACGCAGGGCCAGAAGGCCACACCCCAGCGTATCCATCAGACAATTACGCGCCGTGTTTAGCGCCTCGGTAGAGTCAATCGTATAGTTCAGGACGTAGTCGGCGATGTCCTGCAGGACGTTGTCATAGTCAGGACGATTATTCAGGTCGACGTTGGCGCTCATGCTCTCGCTCTCATGGTTCATTGTTATGTGAGGCAGCAGTCGCTGCCTTTGGATGTATCTACGCGCTGCGCTCTTCGAGCGACACATACGGGCGCTGCTCGACGCCGGTGTACTCCGCACTCGGGCGAATGATGCGGTTGTTGGCACGCTGCTCGAACACATGGGACGCCCAGCCTGTAACCCGCGAGCAGACAAAGATCGGGGTAAACAACTTGGTGGGAATTCCCATGAAGTGGTACGCGGACGCGTGGTAGAAATCGGCGTTGGGGAACAGCTTCTTCTGCTCCCACATGGTGTGGTCGATCGCTTCCGATACAGGGAATAGCACCGTATCGCCTACTTCCTCGGCGAGCTTTTTCGACCAGACCTTGATGACTTCATTGCGCGGGTCCGAATCCTTGTAAACGGCATGGCCAAAGCCCATGATCTTGTCCTTGCGCTCCAGCATGCCAAGCGTGCCCTCGATGGCCTCCTGGGGTGACTTGAAACGTTGGATCATTTCCATGGCGGCCTCGTTGGCCCCACCATGCAGAGGTCCACGCAATGAACCAATCGCACCGGTGATGCAGGAATGCATGTCCGAAAGCGTGGATGCGCACACGCGCGCGGTAAACGTCGAGGCGTTGAACTCATGCTCGGCGTAAAGGATCAGCGACACGTTCATCACCTTGCGGTGCAGCTCGTTAGGTGCCTTGCCATGCAGAAGCTTGAGGAAGTGCCCGGCAATAGAGGGTTCTTCCGTTACGCACTTGATGCGCACACCCTGATGGCTGAAGCGATACCAGTAGCACATGATGGCCGGTAATGCGGCGAGCAGCCGATCCGATACGACCTGTTGTTGCTCAAAGCTGCGCTCAGGCTCTAGGTTGCCCAGCATCGAGACGCCGGTCCGCATCACATCCATCGGATGCGCCTGCGCCGGGATGCGCTCAAGCACCTCTTTCAACGCCTGTGGCAGATCACGCAGGGTCATCAGACGATTCAGGTAGTCATTTAGCTGCTCACGAGTGGGCAGCTCACCCCGGAACAGCAGATAAGCCACTTCTTCGAACTGGGCATGCTCGGCCAGCTCGCGCACGTCATAACCTCGATAGGTCAGACCAGCGCCTTCTTTACCTACGGTAGACAAGGCTGTCTGGCCGGCGACCTGACCCCGTAGGCCAGCGCCGCTCAATACTTTTGCTTCAGCCATTGCTCTCTCCTTTCTTGGATTTGTTATGGATGGTGCAACTGCATCTGTCAGGTTAGCTGACGGACCTTCGCCGGATCAGCGCTTGTTCTGGGCGAACAGTGCATCCAGCTTTTGCTCGAACTCGTGATAGCCAATGCTTTCGTACAGCTCCATACGCGTTTGCATGGTGTCGACTACATTCTTTTGCGTACCGTCGCGCCGAATCGCGGTGTAGACGCTTTCAGCCGCCTTGTTCATGGCGCGGAAAGCTGACAAGGGATAGAGCACCAACGAGACATCTGCGGAGGCCAGCTCCTCGGTTGTGAACAGTGGCGTCGAGCCAAACTCGGTAATATTTGCCAGTACCGGTACCTTCACCGCGCCAGCGAACTCCCTGTACATCCCAAGCTCGGTCATGGCTTCTGGGAAGATCATGTCCGCGCCCGCTTCTACACAGGCGCAGGCTCGATCGATAGCCGACTGTAATCCTTCAACCGCCAGCGCATCGGTTCGCGCCATGATCACGAAGCTGTCATCAGTCCGGGCATCCACGGCCGCTTTGATGCGATCTACCATTTCCTGCTGCGAGACGATCTCCTTGTTGGGTCGATGACCGCAGCGCTTGGCCCCCACCTGATCCTCGATATGCAGGGCCGCCGCGCCAAACTTGATCATTGATTTGACCGTGCGGGCCACATTGAACGCTGACGAGCCAAACCCGGTGTCTACGTCAACCAGCAATGGCAAGTCGCACACATCGGTAATCCGGCGCACATCAGTCAAGACATCATCCAGGTTTGAAATACCCAAATCCGGTAGTCCCAATGAACCGGCTGCAACGCCACCACCGGACAGGTAAATGGCCTTGAAGCCGGCGCGCTGGGCTAGCAAGGCATGATTGGCATTGATAGTGCCAACTACCTGGAGCGGATGTTCGACCGCAACAGCCTCTCGAAAACGCTGGCCGGGACGCATGGAAAGACCCTGACTCATGATTCACCTCTATTCTTGTTGGCAGACGCCGCGCTTACCACGGCATGCTCGGGTTGGTGCTGAGTGTCAAGTTGGCGCTCGATATTGCGCCGTGACGCAGCAATGTGGCGCTTCATCAAGAGTTCGGCCAGCTCACCGTCACGGTCAGCGATGGCGTCGAGAATACGATGGTGCTCGGCAAAGGCCTGGCGCGGCCGGTGGGGTGTGGCGGAAAACTGGATCCGGTACATGCGTACCAGCTGATACAGCTCATCGCACAGCATGCGGGTCAGCGTGCGGTTTCGGCTGCCCTGAATGATGCGGTAGTGAAAATCATGGTCGCCTTCCTGCTGGTAGTACCCCACCCCAGCTTGAAACGAGGCGTCCTGCTCATGGGTTTCCAGCACCTGCCGTAGTTCTTCGATCTCCGCCTCGCTCATACGCTCAGCTGCCAGCCGGCACGCCATCCCTTCGAGGGATTCACGGATCTCGTACAGCTCAACCAGCTCTTCAAGTGCTAGCGAGACAACACGGGCACCTACATGAGGAACGCGTACAACCAGCTTTTGCCCTTCTAACCGGTGGATGGCCTCCCGTAGAGGCCCCCGACTAATTCCGTACAGACGCGCCAACTCAGGCTCTGAAATTTTGCTGCCCGGTTTAATTTCACCCTTAATGATGGCCGCCTGGATATGGCGAAAGACATGCTCCGAAAGCGTCTCGCTTTCAGGCGTATTGGCAGAAGGCATTTCGCTTAGTTGATTCATACTGTCGACACATTTATTTTTTTAGCGACCTTTGTGTCAAACATTAGGCCCAAAAACAGAAAAGTGTCAACAATCTTAATCACCTATGGTTTCAGCGTTGGCAATCACTGTAAACCTAGGGACCCGGCATAACACTACGCGCTATCCGTCTGGGCCCTAATAGGTCAGATTGTTTATTTGCCAATATGAACACTTTGGTGCAACGGGCTGGTGCTCCAGCTTTTCAGCCGCCTTTGGGTAGCGCGGAATGCTCCTCATCAACACACAACACCAGCAAATTATTCCTAGCGGGTGCTGGGCATGGGCTGCCCTATTTCTGCTGGGTAAACTCCCGCTGTCTGTTCCGTCCCGGCAAATCGAACATGACTTCGTCATAACCGGCATGCCCTCAAGATGCGCAAACTCAGGTAAACCTAGCCCCTGTTTATCAACAGCACCCATTTACTCCATAGGCCGGTCAAAGCGAATCGGACAGGCTTCATTAGAATCCCATACCGATAACTGTGGATCCTATAAGGATAGGACGGTACGGCTACGGCAGGTTCATGCTTGAGAGTATCCAGGAGAGTCCCGACTGAACGTGACTCGCAGGTGTTCGGATAGGTTGGATATGGAAAGTACTAGGCCTTGGCTTAAAGCCAGACATGAAATAAGTCGTTATTTACCCGCTTCATGGCTCACGGCTTATTCTTCAATAACCCGGCTTTTCATCCTGTTTAAACCTGCGCTCGCATAGGCAGGCTATAAGCCAGGAAAGAATATCTATTTTGATGAAAGACGTGTAATAGCGGCTGTCAGGTCATGGAGTGAAGCCGGCTTAACCAGATGCACATCAAAACCTGCCGCTTTGGAACGCTCCCGGTCTTTAACCTGCCCATAACCGGTCAAAGCGATCAATCCTAGCGCTGATGAAGGAAAATGCGCACGGAGCATAGAGGCCAACTGAAAACCATCCAGGTCGGGCAGCCCTATGTCGAGCACCGCAACCTCGGGCTTGAACTCACGGACTATATTCAGTACATCGAATGGATTACTGCTTGCCTGGACGGTATGTCCCTGTTGACGCAAGACAGCCTGGGTACTTTCAAGCGCATCAAGGTTGTCATCAACAATCAGGATCCGAGCCGGTTTTACTACCGTATTGCTATTTTCCTCAAGGACCTGCGTTGGTTCGCTGATGGCCAACAAAAGCCGTGGCAACGTAACCGTAAAAGTAGAACCGCAACCAACACCGCCACTGCTAGCCGCTACCGTTCCTCCATGCAGGCTTATGAAACTCTTGACCAAGGCCAGACCAATACCCAATCCGCCTTTCGCCCGATCTATGGTAACCGCACCCTGCTCGAAAATATTGAAAATACGGGGCAATAACTGAGGACTGATACCGGAGCCATTATCTTTGACCAGAATAGAAACCTGTTCACCGTCAGTCTTTACCTCGACCTCTATCTGGCCCCCAACATGAGTGTACTTGGCCGCATTGGTCAGTAGATTGGTAAAGACCTGGGTCAGGCGGACGGAGTCCCCTGACACCCAGACCTCTTCATCGGGAAATATATGAGTGATCTGCTGGCGCCGGTCACCAACAAGCGCACTTGTATTCTCAAGGGCTTGGAGCACTACTCCTGTTATGCTTGTAGGCTCTTTATTGATTTCGATTTTTCCACGAGTGATGCGCGTAATATCGAGCAGGTCATCCACCAGACGCGACAAATGATCAGCCTGCCGCTCGATGATCTGCAGCTCTCGCGGAAACAGGCCCTGATGCCTTCTTTTGATCAATCCAAGCGCCATGACAATGGGTGCCAGGGGATTACGCAATTCATGCCCCAGCATCGCTAGAAATTCATCTTTGGCTCGACTGGCCTGCTCACGCTCAAAATCTGCCCTTGCGGCTTGTAATCCTGTAGCAGCCAATGAAGCAGCAGCTCGCAAGAGAGCTAATTGGTTGATGCTTGGAAAACCTGGCGCAGAAGAACCAAACCAGATTTTTCCACCATACGTTCCATAGCCCATGCTCAAGTGAACAATGTACATGGACCCCAATGGAGTATCTGACTCATAGGCTCGCCCGTCAGGAACACGCGTGTTTTTCCAGGCTTCGGCTGTAACTTCCCAACGAGATAGCTCTTCGCCCTGGCAATAACGGCCCTCGACTCGCAAAAGACCTTTGAACGATGGATTATCAGCCAACAGCGCCTGAGCATAGCTAAAGCGAAGGGGAACGATACGTTCGGCGGCCTCGATCATGAGGCGAAGAACCGTCTCACCCTCTCGCCCTGCCCACAAGGCGGGTAAGGCGAGAAGACCCATCAGGTCTCGAATACCACGTTCTGAGGAATCGCCTTCCTGGGAGTGAACCGGTAATAATTCAGGGTAACGGTTCATTGTCTTCCAAAAAGGCGAAATGAAAGGAGGAAAATAACATATCAGGTGGTCGAGGCGTCTTCCTTGACCTGACGCTTGGCAAGCTCAGCCAGCATTTCTGATGCTGGGGTATAGAAGGGATTTTCCTGTACTACACCATTGATAAGCGTCAACGGATGAGTACGCAAGAGATCCATCATCATGGAGCCGGACATTTTAGCAATGTCATACACACATACGGCAGGCTGACGGTTCAGAGAGAGCACTTCATTTACTTCGGCCTCGTACGCCAGAATGTCTTTAGCACCAGGCACATCATTAAAGACCCAGTCCATATTGCCCATGATACGCACGCGTGGAAATCCAGCTTCCCGCGCGGCTTTGCAGGCACTTTCCAGCGTATTGAGCATGCGGTCCTTATTAAAGGTGCCGGCTTCATCAAGATAGGCACCCTGCCACGATTGAACCTCAAGTTGCCCACAGGCCTCACAGGCATGAGTATCGATTCCCGCCTTGTTAAGGCGTACCCGATGGTCATCCATCTTGGCAGGATTTACGATATGTATATTCTTCTCGCCCTGATCAATCCCCTCCTTGAAGAAAGGAGCCAGGACATCGTACTCCTGCTCACGACTATCGAAAAAAGCGCAGACATGAAAGTGTTCAATCTGTGTGCCTGCCAATGACAATTCGTTCATGTGTAGATGTCCTCTAGAACAACCAGCAGCTGACGTGACGAGCTTGAATTTGAAATCCCATCCAAGATGGCTAATTGCCTTTACCGCTTGGCAGTTTAGCTAGCGAAGAAGCTTAGTGTTAAATATCATTTAGCAGAAGATTTTATTTGCTTAGTAAACTGATTCTGACCAGCCAGTCATTGTGGCTGAGTCTAGATAACAATTTTTGTCGTCACCTTATAGGACGCAAAAACCTTGCCACAGCCTAAATGTGCAGGGGTCACAAATTGCTTTCGTGTGCTCGCTTGTCAAAAACAAGGCCTTTGAATAGGCAATAGTGTACAGGCTCTCTTCAGCTTACTGGCTGTTTTATGCGTTTACATACCATCAGTTACACTAGTCTTATTTGGGAGGCCTATGAATCATGCCGGTAATAAAAGGAGATTTGGTCAAACTTGCTCTAATGGGCCAGTTCGACGTTATCGTCCATGGATGTAATTGCCAGCGCAAAATAGGTCAGAAATCGCTAAGACTATAAAGAGGGTCTCCTGAATCCTATGAAGCTGATTGCCTCACTTCGAAAGGAGTACGGGAAAAATGAGCACTTACTCATGCACCCGAATTAAGCGGGGCAATCTCGAGCTTACAGTAGTGAATACCTACACTTAGCTTCACTGGCGCGGAAAAGGCGTCAAGGCAGGTTATGAGGCTATGCGCGCAGTCATGAGGGCGATTCGGCAAGGGTTCTCGGGATGCCGTATCGGCTATCCTCGCATTGGCGCCGGGCTTGCAGAGGGTGACTGGGCAATCATCAGTGCCCTCATCAATGAAGAGCTGGCAGGCCTTGACCCTACCCTGGTGGAGTATCTGCCTTAGCTTTCGTGCGTTTTTGCCTCACTGATGCAACCGCCCCTGACGGCTGTTCAGGTCTTGCTGGCCCAGTATCACCCTAACGGACTGTCGTCCACGTCTGGTCTTTCATCCATGTTAGGCGTGTCCTGGGTATCAGGAACATCACCGTATTCATCGTATTCGTCAGGCGTCTGGCCTTGATCAGGCATATTTTCCGGGTTGCTCATAAATCACCTCTGCGTGTTTGTCATCTGATACCTGATCAGGCCATGCGTTCAACAAGCGCCTGTAAACCGCAAAAGCCTGTTCAGCACGCCTCCTCCCTGCAAGGGATCGCACTGCCTACAGAAACAGGCGTTAATGGTTTCAGGTAGTTGAAAGCGGATAAGCGGTCCATACTCGACTTCGTGCAAGACGTTATTTCCCCAGCATTCACAACAGGATGCACACTTTCAACAAGAGCCTTTATGACCATGAAACCGGATATTGTCGTGTCCTCACTGGACCTTGAGCGGATAGAAAATTTGCTCGAGTCCCTGCCGGCCAGCGAACACTCCATGCAAACCGCCTTACAGGAGGAGCTTGGTCGAGCGGATATTGTCGATCCGCATAAGATACCGCCTACGGTCGTCACCATGAATTCAACCGTGCGCTTTCGCATGGACGCAACTGGTGAGGAATTCTGCAAGACACTGGTGTATCCCAAGGATCTTGCAGGCGATTCGGGGCAGGTTTCTATCCTCGCCCCGGTAGGCAGTGCACTGCTGGGGCTGTCCATCGGGGACTACATTGAGTGGCCCACCCCAGGCAAAGGAATGCTCAAGGTCAGGATCATGGATATCCCCTTTCAGCCTGAACAGGCCGGGCAATATCACCGGTAGGCAGGTCAGGAGGAGCATCAGGTGTGCTCCTCCTGCCGGATCAAGCGCTTAGCAGCGCCTGGATATCGTTGTAGAGTGCCTTGGGTATCCAGACCCCTTCACGCAGGCTTTTTTCACGAGCCTGATAACGCCTCTGCGAAGGTAGACGCGCGCCCTGGGCTACCATGGACTCGAACAGCTTTTCGGCACGGGCAAGCTCGGTCTCAGCCTGCTCACCCAGGAAGCGTTGCGGATCGATAGCAATAATCAGCTCGCCTCCCATGGAAGTAACCCGTGCGCCGTTATCAAATGCCAGCGACTCGGCGCTGGTCATGTCGGCGATCAGGGGACCAGCTATCAGCTCCACCATCGCCGCCAGGGCTGAGCCTTTATGCCCTCCGAACGTCAGCATGGCGCCCTTGTCGAGCACGGTGGCCGGATCGGTACAAGGTCTGCCTTCGGCGTCTACGCCCCAACCCTCAGGAATAGGCTTGCCAGCGCGGCGATGCAGCTCAATTTCACCCCGCGCCACCATGCTGGTCGCAAAATCAAAGATGAATGCCGGCTTGCCTGGACGAGGCCAGCCAAACGCAAAGGGGTTGGTTCCGAAAAGTGGTTTGCTCCCACCGGCAGGCATCACCCAGGCATGGCTGGGCGTGCACGCCAAGGCAACCAGACCGGCATCCGTAAGCGGTTCGATGTCTGCCCATAGGGCTGAGAAATGAGCGCAATGGTTGATGCCCAATGCAGCAATACCCAGTGTTTCGGCTTTCTGGATCAGATGTGGCAGTGCCATCTGGTAAGCGACTTGCGAAAAGCCACCCTTGGCATCGATGCGTACCAGAGCGGGCGCCATGTCATGCAGTTCTGGCTCGGCATCCGGAGAGACCTTGCCTGCCTTGAAGGTATTGATGCAGGACAACAGCCGATACAGACCATGGGATGAACATCCATCGCGCTCGCCAGCCACTAACGTTTCGGTAACGTAGCGGACATGAGGTGCGGTAAAGCCATAGTGTTGGAGCACACGCGTCGCCAGTGCCCGTACGTCATCAAGCGTAAGGTGAACCGTGTCTTGCCCAGAAGCATGGGTCTGGGAAGCGCTTGAGGCAGTCATGGATTCTCCTTTTTAGAATTGTCGTGTCAGAGAAGCATTTGAAATGGGTTATAGGAATGGCCAGGCAGGCGGCCAGTCTTGCAGGTTTATTAGCTGGTGGGCCAGCCTGATAGGCCAGCCTACTCATATAACCTTACTGCGGACCTAGCTTGTCCATCAGCGCAGCCAGACGCTCGTACTCGTCAGGCTTGAGGTCGGTCAGCGGTGCACGTACCGGACCGGC
>NZ_WOEJ01000027.1:0-43301 GCF_019400845.1 Pseudomonas sp. MAG002Y
TGGCGTCCCCTAGGGGACTCGAACCCCTGTTACCGCCGTGAAAGGGCGGTGTCCTAGGCCACTAGACGAAGGGGACGAAACCTTCGATTAAAACCAGCCATTGGCTGGTTCTGGGAATTTGGTGGAGCTAGACGGGATCGAACCGTCGACCTCTTGCATGCCATGCAAGCGCTCTCCCAGCTGAGCTATAGCCCCGTCGCTAAGACGGTGCGAATCTTAAGAGGCCCTGGTGTTTGTGTCAACGATATTTATGCATTCTTTTAAAATATTTTGCTGAATACACAAATACTTATGATCGAACCGGCTCTTTACGAAGCTCGCCCTGTCTATGCGTATATCCGTATAGATCGGACAGAAACGGCATTTCTTTAGCTCATAAAAAAGCCCCGACAAGCGGGGCAAAAAGAACTAATGAACTTGCGCTAGCCCGTCAGCAGCGCGCTGACAGTCAGGTGAGCTATTTACCTCAGCTGCATGACAGGCTGATGACGCCGCCTGCCGCGCTGATGCTCAGCGCTTGCTTAGCACCACGGAGCCAATGGAGTAACCAGCGCCGAAGGAGCTGAGTACTCCAAGGTCACCTGCCGTCAGGTCATCCTGATTCAGGTGAAGCGCAATCACCGAGCCTGCGGAGCTGGTATTGGCATAGGTATCCAGAATGACAGGCGCTTCATGCGGCTCAGCGTCACGCCCAAGCAGCTTTCGAACGATCAACTGATTCATATTCAGATTGGCCTGGTGTAACCAAAACCGCCGCACCTGCTCGACCGGAATGTTCAGTTCGGCCAGATGCTCGGCGATCAAATCGGCCACCATGGGGCATACTTCCTTGAATACCTTGCGCCCTTCCTGAACAAACAACTTATCTGGATTACTCATCCCCTCTTCCGCAGCGCGGTTGAGAAAACCAAAATTGTTACGGATATTGTTGGAGAACTGAGTCAGCAGCTTGGTCCCCAGAATATCGAACTGATGAGGAGACGCTGCCAGATCAGCCCGCTCGATGATCATGGCGGTAGCCGCATCGCCAAAAATGAAGTGACTATCTCGGTCTCTGAAATTCAAATGACCGGTACAGATTTCGGGATCCACCAGCAAAATCGCGCGTGCCTGCCCGAGTTGTACGCTATTGGCAGCTGCCTGCAGTCCAAACGTAGCCGATGAGCATGCCACGTTCATATCAAAACCAAATCCATTGATGCCAAGCGCCGCCTGCACTTCAATGGCGACCGCAGGATAAGGTCGTTGCAGGTTGGAGCAGGCTACGATAACCCCATCAATGTCTGCTGGCGTCTTCCCTGCTCGCTCCAAGGCTTCCCGCGCCGCGCTCACGCTCATCTCACACAGTACAGACCATTGATCATTACTGCGCTCAGGAATACGAGGCACCATGCGGGCAGGATCTAGAATCCCATCCTTGTCGATGACATAACGGCTCTTGATTCCTGACGCCTTTTCAATAAAGGCCGAGCTGGATTCCTGCTTGGCCTCTTGCTCGCCTCGTGCTATCGCGTCGGCATGTTCCGTATTGTACTGATGAACATAGGCATTGAAGGAAGCGACCAACTCGTCATTGGAGATGCTGTTCGGCGGGGTATACAGGCCGGTACCGCTAATGACTGCCTGATGCACGATCATTCCTCTGATTTTTATAAAATAAGCCACTATTGTGCCGCAAATCCAGGCCAAACCCTATTGGCTTATCAGGCTGCCTGGATAGATGTTTTTTGCTGACTTTCCGCCTCAGCGCCTATCTCCCTCACAAGTCGGCTTCCTCACCAGAGAGAACATGAAGAACGCTAACGATATTTAGTTTTTCATTTTTTCTTCATCGCTCTAAAACCAATCTGTAACCGACCCGTCATGAGCGGCGGTAATACTGGCGCCGCTTTCGAATCGACCTGAGTCGATCACTGGAGCGGCCCTGAAAGCCGACTCGTTCAGCGGTGACGCACGTCGCCCTTATAAAATACGGAGATTGAGATATGCGTCTTTTTTCAGTAGGAACAGCCTCAGGTCTTTGTGGCGGCCTTCTATTGGCTATGAGCATTCCTGCCCATGCGGCGGTTGACGCCAAGCTACTGGATATGTTGAGAGCCAACGGCTCGATTACTCCGGCTCAGTACACTGAATTGAAAGCCGATCTGGATAACGAGACGCGCGCAGAACAGGCGAAGATTGCTCAGCAGCAGAAACTATCCTCGTTTGAAGAAAAACTGGCCTGGGCAGCGAAAACCCAGATCAAAGGCGACGTACGCGTACGTCACGAGAATATCGATATCGATGGCGAACCGGACAATGGTCGTGATCGGGATCGTCAGCGAATCCGCGCTCGACTTGGTGTCTACAGCCAGATCAATCCTCAGGTCGATGCTGGTATTCGCGTAGCATCAGGCGGTGGCGATGATGCACGCTCCACAAACCAGGACATGACTAACTACTTCAACAAGAAGCAGATCTGGATGGACCTGGCGTATATCGACTTTCATCCCACAGCTGTCCCCAATCTGCACGTCATTGGTGGCAAGATGCTCCAGCCCTGGGTAAGCATGGGTGATGTCATCTGGGATGGTGACATCAACCCTGAAGGCTTGGCCGCAACCTACAAGTATCCCCTGGGTGGATCAACCGAGCTGTTTGGCAGCGCCGGCTACTACGTCCTGAAAGATAACGTTGATGGCGAAGGGTACGAGTTCAAGCATGATTTGCGCCTGTATGCCGGTCAGCTGGGTGCCCGCTTTGCGCCTACCGACAACCTGAAGGTAACTGTTGGTGGGAGTATCTACGGTTACGACAAGGACAAGGACAGCACGTGCGGCAACAGCACAACGACGCCCTGTGCCCTGCAAGCGAACGGCAACACGACCAACGAATTCAGCCTGTATGAAGGCTTTGGTCAAGTCGATATTGGTGGCTTGGCCATTCCATTGTCGCTATACGGCCAGTATGTTGTTAACAGCGAGGCCGACGATAACGACACCGCCTGGTTGGCAGGCCTGAAAACCAAAGCTTACGGTATTGGCTTCGATTACAACTATCGCGACGTTCAGCGTAACGCCGTAGTGGGTGCGTTTACTGACTCCGATTTTGCCAATGGCTATGTCGGCTCTCGTGGGCACAAGTTCAAGGTCAGCTACGATATCGACAAGAACTTTGGTCTTGGCGCGACCTACTACATGGCCAAGTCTGACTTTGCCAGCCGCACCAAGCGTGATGCTGACGTTGATACCTTGCAATTGGATCTTGAAGCCAAGTTCTAAGCCATCAGCTTCTGGCTTTTCGTAGCAAACAAGCGCCTGAAAATGGCGCTTGTTTTTTATATTACTGCGTGCGACATACCAGCTTGGCCTTGGTCGGCGTCTCGGCTGACTTGCCCGGCATACGCAGTATCGCCGACTTGCCCGGCTCAATTACAGGCTCTTCCTGTTCGCTATCCTTGGGCCCATGCGCCTGTAACCAGCATTTGACTGGCGTCTTTTCGTTATTGGTTAACGTGATGGCCTGAGGCGCATCATTAGGTAATTCCTGACTGGAAGACTCAGCTAGAATATTGAGATCCCCTACATCCTGGTCAAGCTCAAGGCCTTGAGCCAGGCACACTGCCGGCATTATCGAGGCAGCAAAAACGAACGAAATGATTTTACGCATAGTGTTTCCCCATAAGGACCTATACGTTTGGGCACCGAAGTGAGCGCACTGTTCATTTTTGAAGTCTCCCAACCCTGCCTGGCGCAAGGTTGGGAGATACAGCCAACTATGTGTCGGGTGTCACCGATTAACGAGCTGTGCCGCTCGAATGACATCGGCTCCAATCTCAGGCTCGTATTTCTTCACCAATGGCTGCATCGCCTCCCTCCATGCCTGCCGCTCGGATGGCGTCAACGTAACCAGCTTGCTGGTACCTGAGCCCAAAATGTTGTCACGATCCTTATTATTAATCGCCTCAGCTTCCTTATTAACAAACTGCGTCACTTCGTCAGAAATCTGCTCAAGCTGAGTGCGGACGCCAAAGGGCAGCGAGTTCCAGAACTTCGAGTTAGTGATCAGCATATACACCAGCACGCCATGATTGCTTTCAGTAATGTATGGCTGAACGGTGTTGAGCTTTTGGCTGTAAAGGTTAGACCAAGTGTTTTCCGTACCCTGTACCTGCCCACTCTGGAGAGCCTTGAAGGACTGGCTGAATGGCAGTTTCAGTGCCGATGCTCCGATCTGCTTGAACTGATCCTCCAGCAGAGTGGAAGCCTGAATTCGGAACGCCAGTCCGTGCGCGTCTGCTGGATTGCGCAGCTCGCGATTGGCAGAAAACTGCTTCATGCCGTTATTCCAGAACGCCAGCCCATAAATGCCCTGGCCGGCCATGGAGCCTAGAAGCTCACGACTTTTGTCCCGCTTCTCGAAGCGCTTGACGGCCTCAAGGTCATCGAACAGGAACGGCATATCAAAAATTTCGAGCTGCTTGGTGTACTGGTCGAATTTGGAGACCGAAGGCGCCAGCATCTGAACTTCGTTACGCTGCAGGGCGTCGAGCTCATCGGCATCGCCGTACAATGTTGAGTTCGGATAGACCTCGATTTTCACTTTGCCTGCCAGACGCTCCTGAACAAGCTTCTGGAATAGACGAGCACCCTTCCCTTTAGGCGTATCGTCCGTTACGACATGCGAAAATTTGATAACAATGGGCTCTTCGGCTACTGCCGGAGTGACATAAGCAACAGCGAGTGATGCCGCAAACAGTGTCGTAGCGACAAACTTGAACATAGTCTTCCCTTCTAACTCCGTGAAAGGGGCATGTTTCTTATTACGCAAGGATGGGTAATCGGCATAAAAGATCCAAAATCTGTTCACTGACATTTATTTTTCTTTTGTGACCGTTTTGGTCTTGTTTACCCGTGGCCTGTCGCGACAAAAAGCTCCCCAATGATTAAGCAGACCGTTCCGATCCCTAGTCGATAACCGTCTGCCAATCACGATGCAAAAAGCTGGCCTTATCGTAATGCCCCATGCATTTGATAGTGGCCCTTATAAGGAAAGAAACTGAAGCCTGTGCGAAACGTCCTCAACAGCTCGACTCGAAATGTTGAGGACGATGGGCTTTAGCGCTCTTCCTCACTCTCGTCCATTTGACTTTCATCGCCTACTGACCCGATGAAATCTTCATCCACGTCATAACTGCCACCAGGCACATTTTCTATCGAGGTGCCGTCTTCCTTTCCGGCTAAGTGAAAAGGCATGGCGCGTGTTTCGAATACATTTGACTCAATAAGATGCATGGTCATGTCCTCATAAGTATGTCTACCAACGGTGGACCTGCCTCATACCGGCCAGTTCGACACAGGAAACCCTTGTGAATCGGTTTGTCGCTCGGGTAGCGTGAGCGGTATCAAAAACGACAATAAAAAGGATCGTGACCATGAAGGCATTTGCGGTAGCAGGACTGCTTGTGGCGGCCACCAGCGTCTACGCAGCAGACAGCACCTCGCACCTTGATACGGTTATACAAAAAAAGACACTTCGCGTTTGCACCACAGGCGACTACAAGCCGTACACCTTTCTCCGTGACGACGGCGTATACGAAGGAATTGAGATCACGATGGCCGAGGCACTGGCCAAAAGCCTTGGCGCTGACGTCGAGTGGGTAAAAACCAGTTGGAAGACGTTAATGCCGGACTTTCTGGAGGGCCGCTGCGATATATCGGTAGGAGGCGTATCGATTTCCCTCGAGCGTCAGAAAAAAGCCTTTTTCAGTGACGCCATTACGGTGGATGGAAAGATCCCTCTCGTTCGCTGTGATGATGCCAAACGCTTTGAAACCATTGAGCAGATCAACCAGCCCTCGGTCCGCTTGATAGAGCCGCCAGGTGGTACCAACGAAGCGTTTGCTCACCGCGAGTTACCGCAAGCCCAGCTGAGCCTCTTCAAGGATAACGTCACGATTTTTGAAAAACTTGTCAGCAAAGAAGCCGACGTCATGATTACTGACGCCTCGGAGGCATTGTTTCAACAGAAACGCTACCCCTCCCTGTGCGCAGTTAATCCAGATAAGCCCATGCAGTACAGTGAAAAGGCTTTTCTGCTGCCTAGGGATGATGTCGCCTGGAAAGCCTATATCGATCAGTGGCTTCACCTCTACAAAGCAACTGGTGAATATCAGAAAACCGTAGATCATTGGCTGGCCAAGCCTGACGCCTAAAATATTGTGGAGCAGTACGCTATCGGCCGGCCTGCTCCACAGTCTCTGGAGACTTCAACCTCTTCCCATTTGCCTGAGCTTTTCCAGGCGAAAGGCAAGCACCTGCTCTAATGCACTGAGCTTTTTTAATAGTTGCGTTCGCAGGGCTGTATCCTGGGTATTGCTGATTTCCTCCTTCAAACGGGCACGCTGATTAAAGAGCTCAATCTCTTGTGGGGGGAATGCCCGCATTCTTCAGGACACGAAACGGCATTCGAAGCCCTTCAGGTGTTTGTAGCCATCCTTCATCGATTTTGGTTGGCTCGCCCTTGCCCTTCACCTGTTTCTGCCAGGCTGCCACCTCTCGCGCAATCCTGCGTTCGATTTCTTGCTCCAGTGTGCTCATAACGACTCCTGGATTAAACTGCCATACCTCTATAGAACGATTAGGCGCCTCCAATGCTTAATGCTCGGCAGTACAGCCGACAGAATAAAGTTCTTTAGTTGCTCTAACAGAACCTCATAGCATTACCAGAAGCGCTATAGTCATAAGCTACCGACTACCGCCTGAGGTCCCGCGTGAATTTTGCAGCCGCACAATGCCTAAATTCCCGATTCTGGCGCGACGACGCACTGCCGTTCATCGAGATTCGTACAGTCAATGATGGTCGTCAGGTAAGTCATGCCAAGCATACGCATGACACCTTCTCCATCGGGGCCATTACGGCGGGTCGAAGTCACTACCTCAATGCCCGAAGCCAAACCCAGATAAGCCAGGGCTCCGTTGTGATAGTGAATCCTGAGACGGTACATGCCTGTAATCCCGTCAAGGGCGAACACTGGGCCTATCAGATGTTTTATATCGATACGCAGTGGCTGGGCAGGCTACAGACGGAGTCGGGATATAGCACGCAGGACTCATTCGTGCCGTTTGATGTCATCCATACGCGCGTACCTGCCCTACACACAGGACTCGTCAGGCTGCATGAAATACTGACATCACCATGTAACGACAGGCTTTACAAGCACAGCGCAACCCTCGACTTTTTTCTCCAGCTGCAACGATCGCTTTCGACGCGCCCCGCTAAAGCTCCAGAAATACCCCATGTACACCTTAAGCGAGCCGCCGACTTTATCCGTGAGCACTGCGCTGAACCGCTGACCCTGGATGACATCGCCACCGCGGCGGAATTATCGGCGTCCTATCTCATCAGGGCGTTCAAGGATCACTATGGCTTGACGCCCCATGCCTACTTGATCAACCGACGTATCCAGCTCAGCCGCCAATGGCTTCGGCAAGGACACAGTCTTGCTGACGTGGCGATGGCAACCGGTTTCGCTGACCAGGCTCACTTCCAGCGCACTTTCAAACGGCACTTGGCTGCTACGCCTGGGCACTATCGCGGCTGACATTTGCCTTCCTCACTAATCTTGTAAAAGGTATAAGGCACTGGCGACCAGCAACCCTGCCATCATCCGATTCAGGAACTGAACACGACTTGGTCTTTGCACATAACGGCGCAGAAAACTACCGGTAAATGCCCAGCAGGCAACCGAGCCATAGCAAACCACGAAGTAGAGGATGGCAAACGTCCAGACCATGACCGTATTGCCATCGGCAACGAAAAGCCCCATACCTGCCAACGAGGCCAGCCAGGCTTTAGGGTTCAGCCATTGCATCAGCGCGCCGCGCATCATTGAGGGGCCAGAACCTTCCTCTTTTATATCCAGCACCCCATCATCCATTGCAAGCTGGTAGGCCATATAAAAAAGAAAGGCAACACCACTCCATTGAATGAGCTTGATCAGTTCCGGGATGCGGGCCAGCACTTCGTACAATCCCAGACCAATAAGCAAAAGAAGTGCTGTAAAGCCGGTCGTTGCTCCTGTGACGTGCCTAAGGCTCTTACGAAAGCCATAACAGGCTCCCGAACTTAGGGCTACAAGATTGACGGGACCAGGTGAAATAGAAGAAGCCAGGGCGAAGCCGGCCATGGAAAACAACACGTCCATTGATGTCTGCTCATGTATTCAAGGAACAGACACCATATTTCGCCAGCCTCATGTGGTATTGAATAAAATTACCCTTCTACTGAAGACTTAGTGAATCAATTCAGAGCCGGATATTTCATTGTTACTCCAGCCCCAAGTCTTATCTTGCTGGCCGTCCCAGTGATAAAGCGTCTCTTCTCGTCTAGTCGACAGTAGCCATCCTGTTCGAGCGCCTACCAAGGTAGTAACCGCATGCCTGCGTCCAAATACGTTGTGACGGGCTAAAAACAAGGCACTGTCACGCAACCAACCAAGGGCCTTGCTATGCGACTGAAACAGTGGAGTTAGAAAACGGCTGGCTTGCCGGTAATAACGTAAATGCTCACGGCGGGCGACACTGTAGCCCTCAAAGACAGTTGGCCAGTGGTCCCGGGAGGACACCGACATATCTACGGCATCGGCCAGCGCAGCGGCATCGACCAACGCCATGTTTGCACCCTGACCCAATTGAGGACTCATTGCATGTGCGCAATCACCGATAGCCAGTACTCGCCCATCACTCCAGCGTTGCATCCAGACATCTGCGTAAGCGGCAAATGCTAGTTGCTCTGATTGATTAATGTGTTGCAGGAAAGGCCTTGCGGTTTCGCCAGCCAATTTCACAACCTGCCTTTTCCAGCTATCCAGACCCGCCGCCTGCCATTGGGGATAATCGATGACGGGCAGACTCCAGAACAGGCTGCTCAGCTGGGCATCGCGTTTTTGATGCGTACAGCCTGTAGGCATGATTCCGAACATCTCAGAACAGTGTCTGTACCATTGGCGTAACTCTGTAGAGTCCGCGTGTGCTGGCGTCGAGACCATGCTCCACAACGCACCCCATGGGTAGGGTTTGACATGTTGTTTAACAGCCATCTGCCCACGTAATGCAGAACGTGTTCCGTCTGCCAGAATCAACGCAGCAAAATCGCCTAACAAGCTCTCGTTGCCCTGTGCGTCTCGATGAAAAAGCTGGACGTGACTTGGTGTTTGATGAAAACGGGTGATGTCACTGCTGGTTTCTATACTGACGCCTGCATATCGCGCAGCGTTCAGTAAGGAAGTCATCAGGACGCCGCGGTGAATACCCAATCCAAAACTACCTGGCCTCCAAGCATCATAACGGGTATCCAGAACGACGCGTTTGCCCTGCATGGATGTTCCGTAGAGGCGGTTGACTGGCGCACCTAGAGCAGTACATTCGGTCAGTACGCCCAACGTGTGTAGTACTGCCAACCCCGAAGGTTGCAATAGAATGCCTGCACCAACCGTCCGCAATTTAGGTACACGTTCGAACAGCCTGACCTGGTAACCCCTGCGGGCCAGGAAAGTAGCCGTAGCCAAACCTGCGGTACCTGCCCCAACGATCCCTATTGCCACCTTCTCCATAGCCATACTCCTGTTATTGGCTAAGGTACATTCTACGTCTCTCGAGCAGCGACGAGTGAGCAGGCTGGCAGCCTTGATTGTCCGCAAATCGCTTTTTATGTATCCACACATTGGTAGAGCACGGCTAAATCACGATTAGCTCTCACCTAATAGAGGTGTGATTAAGTAAAATCCGCCGCCCTAGATTTCCAGCTACTGATCTACGAAAAGGATTTCATATGTTTCTTATCAAGAAATGGTTCGCCCTGATTTTTGTTGCCTCCCTCCTGATCGCCTGCTCTGGTGCCAACACCCCGGAAAGCGTTGCGGAGCGCTTCATAAAAGCGGCTTACACCCAAGACCTTGATACCATGATGGATCTGATCGATGTACCCAAGGATGCGGATGCGAACGCAAAGGACTTTGTACGTGGCAAGTTTCAGATGCTGCTTACGGAAAGGGCTAAACAGGCCGAATCACTGGGTGGCGTCAAGAGTATAAAAGCCGAAAAAACAACCTATAACGATGACAAGACACGCGCCGATGTCAGCGTAACGGTTACTTTCAAAAAAGACGGCGAAACCCGTACTGAACACACTCATCTAATTCAGAGCGACGGCGACTGGAAGATCAAGATCTGATTGGACGAGGGCTTTGTCCACATCGGATAAAGCCTTTTGCTATTCGGCAGATGAACAGTTTGTATCGTTGGGCTCTAACAGCCCTGCTGTGCATGGGTCTGGCAATAACGTCCTACGAAGGCCGTCAGCCTCAGGCATTACCTACCCTACCTGGGCAGCGCCTGAGCCCGCCGTCACTGGCAGTTGGCGACTGGCTGTTTCGACTGGGAACATCAACAGACAGTCGAATCGTAGAACAGGTGAGTGGTAGCAGGTTTTCCCACGTAGGCATGGTTGTCGCCACAACACCTACGGTCCTGATCGTTCATGCCACAACAGACGATGATCCTGCACATCCAAACCAAGTCCTGCTTACGCCTTTAGATGAGTTTCTAAAGCCAGACATGGCAAGGCATTTCGCAGTAGCGCGGCCGACTTTTTTGAATCCTGAACAAAAGGAACGCATTGCGCAGTATCTGAAAAGTACTTTGGGACGAACCTTTGTGCTCGAACCGCGCGACAAGCCCCATCTTTATTGCACAACACTATTGGCTGAAGCGATTGCTACTCAACTACCCTCTTTCGCGCCCCGCTGGACAAGTCTGGATGTCCCAGTTTTCCGAGGTGACTATCTTTTTCCTCAGGCATTCGCGGATTATCCCGGACTTGAATGGATTTACCGCCAGTAACAGGCAGGCAGGGTTGAGCAGCTCAACCCTACTCTTACCGTAAGCCCTTACGCCTCTACGGACTGCCATTGCTTGCTGAGGCGCCTGTCGGAGACAGGCATCTGCGTACCCAGCTGTTGAGCAAACAGCGACACTCGATACTCCTCCAGCATCCATCGATACAAGACCAGATTCTCATCATGCTTGCCCTCTTGAGCATGCTTGATTGCCCTGGCCTTGTATTGCTCCCAGTAACCCGCTAATTCGCTCGTCCAGACCCGATCCCGCTGAACCTGAGACCCCACCTTGTCCAGACGCTGATCAACAGCCTTGAGATAGCGCGGATACTCCTTAAGCCATTGCAGAGGCGTTTCACGAACAAATCCGGGGTAAACCAGAGCACTGAGCTGTTGCTTGATATCGTTGAGCGCCATGGCCTGAGCCAGATCGATCTTGCCTTTGAATCGCTTTTGCAGGGCATGCCACTGCTTGAGAATCTCCAACACCAATCGTGCCGTACGCTCGGCATGCTCAGTCAGCCCGCCTCGCTTTTTCTCGGCCAGCGACGCCAAAGCAGCCCCCTCTCGAGGCAACGGCTGTTCACCGTCCAGAATGCAGCTATCAAGGCTGGCCAGAAGGATATCCTCAACCAGTGAGTCGATACGTCCCAAGTCTCGATAAAGCAATCCTAGCTCGGTCAGCCCAGGCAGCTTATTGCGCAGGAACTTGACCTGATCGCTCAGTTGCTGCAACAAAAGCCGCTGTAGTGCCCGGCGATGCTGGAACTCCGCTTCCGACTGGGTAGAGAACCGGCCCTCCTTGACTACACCGTTCTCCTCCATCAGCGCCGGATACACTGTCATGGAGAGACCTGCAATCTTTTGCTGGGCCTGCTGTGGGACGATTGCAAAAGCTTTAGCCTCAACAGGCTTTTGCTGTTCGGCCTTTTGCTGAGGAACGGCCAGAGCGGCCTGGCTGGCTTCGGCAAAACGGGCTGTCAGCTCTGTGAGGTCACGGCCTTCACCCAAGTACTTGCCGCTGGCATCGACAACCTCGATGTTCATTCGAAGATGTCTATCAAGCAGATTGGCAGCCTCCGGCCAGGCATCTTCAGGTATCCGCGCCCCGGTCATGCGTAACAGCTCACGCCCCAGGCTTTCGTATAGTGATCCTTGTCCAAAGGTGATCTTGCTCAATGCTGCCTTGACGAAATCCGGAACCGGAACAAAATTCTTGCGAATCGCCTTGGGCAGGTTGCGCACCAACGCAACGGCCTTGCCGTATAACAACCCTGGCACGAGCCATTCCAGTCGCTCCGGTGGCAATTGTGACAACAGGGGCGCCGGTACACGCAGGGTAACGCCATCGCGTGGCTGGGCGGGGTCAAACTCGTAAGTCAGCGGTAGCTGCAGATCGCCGATACGTAACGTATCTGGATACTGCGCTGCGGTAACTTCGCTGGCCTCACGGGCGAGCACATCCTCCTCGCGCATGATCAGCAGCTGCGGGTTCTTAGCGCTTTCCCGCTTGTACCAGCTGTCAAAGGTTGCTGTCTGGTAAATATCGGCAGGCAAACGAGCCGAGTAATACTCGAACAGTGTCTCTTCATCGGCAAGAATGTCACGCCGACGCGCTTTGGCCTCCAACTCATCAAGTCGCTCCAGCAGTTGGCGATTGGCGCTCAGGCACTTCGCGCGCGACTGGATCTCGCCTCTCACCAAGCCTTCGCGGATAAACAACTCACGAGAAACGGCAGGGTCGATAGGCCCATAATGCACGGGCCGTTTGGCTACAATGATCAGCCCATACAGCGTAATCTGCTCGTAGGCGATTACCTGTCCTCGACGCTTCTCCCAATGTGGTTCGAAGTAATTAGCCTTGGTGAGATGGCGCGCCAGCGGCTCGATCCAATCCGCGTCGATCTTGGCTACCATGCGTGCAAACAGTTTGGTCGTTTCAACCAGCTCGGCCGCCATTACCCAGTTTGGCTTCTTGCGGCCAATAACGCTGGATGGATGAATCCAGAAGCGTCGCTGGCGGGCCCCCTGAAAGTCGCCCTCTTCAGTCTTGTTACCAATTTGGCTTAAGAGACCTGACAGAATGGCCTTGTGCACCGAGGCATAACTTTTCGCCCGCTGTGCAGCCTCGGCCGCTTCGGCCTGCAGGGCAGCTTTGGTGTTGACTTTCTTGTCAGTCGAAGGCGAGCTTTCTTCGATTACAGGCGTCTGAACAACAGGCTGTGCGTCAGCAGGCTTACTCTTGAGCTTGAGCTCCCGGCAGATCAAGGTCAGCTGACGGTGCGCATCTCGCCATTCACGCAGGCGCAAGTAATTGAGAAAATTTCTGCGACACCAGCTACGAAGCGCATTCGAGCCAAGCGCCTGGCGCTGCTCCTCGAAGCCATGCCACAGCTTGATTAGCGCACCGAAGTCCGAGTCTGGATCTTTCCACTGGGCATGAGCCTGATCGGCAGCCTGCTGACGCTCCGCCGGGCGATCACGGGGATCCTGCACAGACAATGCACTGGCCACAATCAGAACATCGGAAAGACTACCCTGCTCTGCCGCCTCCAGCAGCATGCGGCCCAGGCGAGGATCGATTGGCAGGCGCGCCAATTGCCGTCCCAGTGCTGTCAATTGTCCCTGATTCGTTACCGCCGACAGCTCTTGAAGCAGCGTAAAACCATCCTTGATCGCTTTACCATCCGGTGGCTCGATAAAGGGAAAGTCCTCAATTCGACCGAGTCGCAGATGTAGCATCTGAAGAATGACCGCAGCCAGGTTGGTCCGCAGAATCTCAGGGTCTGTAAAGGCTGGACGTGAAAGAAAGTCCTCCTCGCTATACAAGCGAATGCAGATACCGGGCTCCACCCGTCCGCAACGCCCCTTGCGCTGATTGGCACTGGCTTGGGAGACCGCCTCGATAGGCAGTCGCTGAACCTTGGCCCGATAGCTGTAGCGGCTGATACGAGCCGTGCCGCTGTCAATGACGTAACGGATACCCGGCACAGTCAATGATGTTTCAGCCACGTTGGTCGCCAGGACTACACGCCGTCCGGGATGGGACTGGAAAATTTTCTGTTGTTCGGCTGGCGTAAGCCGCGCGTAAAGCGGCAGGATTTCCGTGTGCTTGAGGTTAGCCTTGCGCAGCACTTCCGCTGCATCTCGAATTTCACGCTCTCCTGGCAAGAACACCAATACATCACCAGGTCGCTTGTGCTCGCTGCGCTCGAAGGCTTCCAGCTCATCCAGTGCCGCCAGGATGCCCTGATCAACACTCAGATCATCTTCCAGGCGTTCGCCATCTTCATCCGTTTCTGCGGCCAAAGGACGATACCAGGTCTCAACCGGATAGGTCCGTCCCGACACTTCGACGATGGGGGCATCGCCGAAATGTTTGGAGAAGCGCTCAAGATCAATGGTCGCTGACGTGATGATCAGCTTGAGATCCGGGCGCCGCGGCAGCAGGGTCTTCAGAAAGCCCAGCAGAAAATCGATGTTCAGACTGCGCTCATGCGCCTCATCGACAATGATCGTGTCATAGCGCTCAAGGTAACGGTCATGCTGGGTTTCAGCCAAGAGAATGCCGTCAGTCATCAGCTTGATCAGGCTGCGCTCATTGGACTGATCCTCAAAGCGCACCTGATAACCTACCAGCTCCCCCAAGGGAGTACCGATTTCTTCAGCAACACGGCTGGCTACACTACGCGCCGCCAGGCGACGCGGCTGAGTATGGCCGATCAGGCCGTGTATACCTCGGCCGATCTCCAGACAGATCTTAGGCAACTGCGTGGTCTTGCCTGAGCCGGTTTCACCGGCGATCACGACTACTTGATGCTTTTCAAGCGCCGCCTTGATCTCTTCGCGCTTGGCGGCGATGGGCAGATTGTCGTCATAGCGCATGATCGGCACACTGGCACGACGCGCCTCCACTTTGGCGCAGGAAGCCTGAAAGCGCTCTGTCCACTGTGCAAGCCGGGCATCATCAGGCTTCTTGCGCAGGTCACCCAATTGGCGACGCAAGCGGTGCCGATCGGCAGTAAGGGCTTGGTCCAGACGCTTGGAAAGTTGTTCGAAAGACGATGTTTGCTCAGTCATTGAATGCTATATGGCAACCATTTCAAGTAGGAACCTGAAAGGCTGGCTCGGTTCGCCAGTTCAGGCACCTTATAAAGAGAGAGATGGGCATTGTCGCAGGTTTGCCCAAACGAAAACGACAAAGCCCCGAAAGTCGGGGCTCTGTGCAGGAAAAGCCGATCAGGCCTTGAGCTTTTTCAGCTCGGCATCACGCAATTCGCGGCGCAGAATCTTGCCGACATTTGTCGTAGGCAGACTGTCTCGGAACTCGACCTGCCTGGGTCGTTTATAGCCTGTCAAATTATCGTGCATGTGCTTGAGCACCTGCTCGGTCGTCAGGGAGGCACCAGGCTTAGGTACAACGAATACCTTGATCTGCTCGCCCGCCTTTTCATCCGGCACGCCAATCGCTGCACACTGCAGGACGCCTGGTAGCTGAGCCAGTACATCCTCCAGTTCGTTCGGATACACGTTGAATCCGGAAACCAGAATCATATCCTTTTTACGATCCACGATTCGGATATATCCGTCTGGATCGATTACTGCGATATCACCGGTACGCAGCCAACCTTCCGGACTCAATACCTCGGCAGTCGCCTCGGGGCGGTTCCAGTACCCCTTCATGACCTGAGGGCCCTGGACACAGAGCTCACCAGGCTGCCCGAACGGCTGGGCAACGCCATCCTCATCCACTACCTTACAGTCCGTAGAGGGTACCGGGATACCGATGGTGCCAATGCGTCGATGCTGGATAGGGTTTACACTGACGACAGGACTGGTCTCGGTCATGCCGTACCCTTCACAGACGCCACATCCGGTTACCTGCTCCCAGCGCTCGGCAACCGCGTGCTGCAAGGCCATACCGCCAGAAAGCGTTACCTTCAGAGCAGAAAAATCCAAGGCGCGGAACGCCTCATTATTACACAACGCCACAAATAGCGTATTGAGCCCGACGAACCCCGTGAACTTCCACTTGGACAGGTCCTTGATCATTGTAGGCAAGTCACGTGGATTAGTGATCAGCACGTTGTGGTTGCCCAGAAGCATCATCGCCATGCAATGAAAAGTGAACGCATAGATGTGATACAGCGGCAGCGGCGCGATTACAATCTCGCGGCCTTCTTTCATATTCGAGGCCATCAGAACCTGACACTGCAGCATATTGGCCAGCAGGTTCCGGTGCGTCAGCATGGCGCCTTTGGCAATACCTGTAGTACCTCCGGTGTATTGCAGCACAGCGACATCATCTCCGTGCGGCTGGCTTTCCTTGAGAGCACCCTGGCGCCCCTTGGCAAGTGCAGTCGTGAACTTCACAGCCTGAGGCAACCGGTAGGCCGGGACCATTTTCTTTACGTATTTGACTACGCTATTGACCACCAGGCGCTTGAGCGGAGGCAGCATGTCACCTACTTCCGTAATGATGACATGGCGAATCTGCGTATTGGGCAAGACCTGCTCGGCAAGGTGAGCCATGTTGGCCAGACACACCAGCGCCAGCGCACCGGCGTCCTTGAATTGGTGCTGCATCTCACGCGCGGTATACAGCGGGTTCGTATTGACGACGATCAGCCCCGCACGCATAGCACCAAAGACGGCAATCGGGTATTGCAGAACATTGGGAAGCTGTATGGCGATCCTGTCGCCCGGCCTGAGATCGGTATGATTCTGAAGATAAGCCGCAAACTGCCCAGACAGGCTATACAGCTCACGATACGTGAGGGTCTGCCCTAAATTACTGAAGGCAATCTTGTCGGCGAAACGCTCGCAGGACTCCCTGAGGACCGTCTGGACATTAGGATAACGATCAGGGTCGATCTCGGAAGCGATACCGTCCGGATATTTGTCCTTCCAGAAATTCGGGGTCATGGAAGCCCACTCCTAAGCGACAACGTGATCTTGTTGTGATTGTATCGCCTACTCATACGATGAAGGCGAGCCGAGATTATCAGCTTTGACAGGTCTCCACCAGCACCGAAAAGCGGACTCTTGGTAACGAAAATGACTAAAAAAAGATTTATGGTCACGATAGGTATTTAGACAAACTCATAATACTCCGTCATAACCTGCTGAAATAGCAGAGAACGTGCCGTATCGTCGTAACCTGGCGTCCTTGAATTTAACATTGGGCGCCGGTCCCATTAGCATCGGCCGCCCCTTACCGTAACAATAGAATACGAGATCTCTTTCAAGCATGACCGACAATATCCCATACGAAGCCTTGGAGGTAGGCCAGAAAGCCTCTGTCAGCCGTACCATCGAAGAGCGTGACCTGCTCTTATTTGCCGAGGTTTCCGGTGACCGAAATCCAGTACACCTGGACGCCGAGTATGCCGCCAAGAGTGTCTTTCGTGAGCAGATTGCCCATGGCATGTTGAGCGGTGCGCTGATCAGCGCTGCCATTGCCTGTGAACTGCCCGGGCCAGGTTCCATTTATCTAGGACAAACCTTGAGCTTTAACAAGCCGGTCAAGTTAGGCGACACGCTAAAGGTCGAGATCGAGGTGCTGGAAAAGCTGCCGAAAAATCGAGTGCGCCTGGCTACACGTGTCTTCAATCAGAACGATGAGCAAGTGGTTGATGGGGAAGCTGAGGTGCTCGCCCCCAAGAAAGCATTGAGCATCGAATTGAGTACGCTTCCGCCAGTAACCATTGGCTAAATGAAAAGCCCCGCAAACGCGGGGCTTTTACCTTATCGTCTAGAGCCAGCTCTTGACCCGGTCAGGATGGGCTTTCAACCAGTCTTTTGCAGCCTGCTCAGGCTTTTTTCCCTCCTCAATGGCCAGCATGACTTCATTGACCTCTCCCGGCTGCCAGGAGAATTTTTTCAGGAAATCCCATACCGGCTTGGCCTTTTTTTCCAGTCCTGGATTAGCCATGGTACGTACCTGCTCGGAGCCGCCATAAACGCCCTTGGGGTCATCCAGAAACTTGAGCTTCCACTTGGCAAACATCCAATGAGGAATCCAGCCCGTGACTGCAACCGGCTTCTGGTCTCGCTCCGCCCGTATCAGCTCGGCAATCATTCCACTGCCGGAGCTTGCCACCAGCTTGTAATCCAGATCATAGGCCTTGATCGCCTTCTCGGTCTTGATCATGACGCCCGCCCCGGCATCAATGCCTACGATGCGCCCACCAAAATCGCTTTTCTGGGCGGCCAGATCGGCAATACTGGAGGCTTTTACGTACTCAGGAACGATCAGGCCGATCTTGGCGTCCGGTGTGTTCACGTTCAGGTCGGCAACATCATTCTTCATCTTTTCATAATAGGAACCATGGGTCCCAGGCAACCATGCCGAGAGCATGGCGTCCAGCTTGCCCCGTGCAACGCCTTGCCACATGATCCCTGCTGCAACCGGCATCAGCTTGACTTCGTACCCCAGCTGCTGACGAATGACTTCGGCCGCCGTGAAGGTGGTCGCAACGCTGTCGGCCCATCCATCCACATAGCCAATAGTTACCGTTGGCTTGGCCGCCATAGCCAGATTGGCCATTGCCGACAGGAAGAGCACCATACCCAGGCCTACTACCTTTCGAAACATTCGCATCCTCTGTCCCCTTTTTGAAAACGGCATCACTGCGCCATCCTTATCTTCAAGGGCGACGAAAACGGGACTGCCCTGAGAGCGACCTGAGCAACCGCCATATGCGACACCCGCAATGAAATGGCACCTCTATTGCCTCCAGGAAATAGCCTCGGCATGCTTAGCGCTTTCGATGTCGAGGTTTTCACATGTCCCGCCTGAATATCCGCCCAGCTACTGACGCTGACGTTTCGCACATCCTGACGTTCATCAAAGAGCTGGCCGACTACGAGAAAATGCCTGAGCAGGTCATGGCGACTGAAGACAGCTTGCGCGCGACACTGTTTGGTGAGCGCCGTTACGCCGAGGTGCTTATTGGAGAAATAGACGGGACGCCTGCCGGCTTTGCCCTGTTCTTTCACAATTACTCAACATGGCTCGCCAAGCCAGGTATCTATCTGGAAGATCTCTATGTCAGCCCTGCCGCGCGTGGTGAAGGCCTCGGAAAGGCACTGCTTATCAGCCTGGCACGGCTGGCAGTAGAGCGTAATTGCGGGCGTCTGGAATGGTCCGTGCTGGACTGGAACGAGCCTGCGATCCAGTTCTATCGCAGCCTGGGCGCCATCTCAATGGATGAATGGACAGTCAATCGAGTAACAGGCGAAACCCTAACCAATCTGGCCGAACGCACAATTTGATAGAGAGCCAACAAGCACAGCGCACCTTATTATCAGGCTGTGGTCATAGGCTTATTCCAATAAGCAACCCTGCGAAAGGACTCTCCTTATGCTTAGCCCGTTGCGCATCACAGCTCTCCTGGGTGCGCTCTTGCTTGGTCTTTCCGGTCGTGGTGTCGCAGCTGATATTGACGCTGCCACCTATGGCTACCCATTGACCAACCCCTTCGAAGCCACTATCACCTCCACGCCGCTGGAATTGCAGCCACTGCTGCCTACTGATCTGGAAATCGACCAGAAAGACTACAGCATCAACTTGCGGCCTGAACGGGAGTACGAACTTCCGGATAACTTCTGGCCGGTCAAGAAGCTGCACTATCGTCTGGCGATGCAGGATCATCCGGCGCCGCTGATCTTCATCATTGCCGGAACCGGCGCCAACTACTCATCCAGCACACCGGAGTACCTCAAGCGCCTGTATTACAGCGCGGGTTACCATGTCGTTCAGCTTTCCTCACCCACCAGCTACGACTTTATGGCAGCGGCTTCCCGGCAGGCTACGCCCGGCTACACCCCTGGCGATGCAGAAGACCTCTATCGCGTCATGCAGGCCGTTCGCGCGCAGCACCCCAAACTGCCTGTAACCAAGTACTTTCTTACCGGTTACAGCCTGGGCGCACTGGATGCAGCGTTCGTCAGCAAGCTCGACGAGAGCCAGCGCAGCTTCAACTTCTCTCGTGTCTTGCTGCTCAATCCGCCGGTCAATCTGTTGACCTCGGTGCGCAACCTCGATCGACTGGTTCAGACCCAGGTCAATGGGATAACCAACAACCGGACGTTTTACGAGCTAGTCCTGGCAAAGTTGACCCGTTACTTCCAGCAGAAAGGCCATGTTGATCTCAATGAAGCCCTGCTTTTCGATTTTCAGCAGTCGCCCCAACGCTTGAGCAATGAAGAAATGGCGATGCTGATTGGTACATCGTTCCGCTTTTCAGCGGCAGACATTGCCTTTACATCCGATTTGATCAACCGTCGTGGCTTGATCACACCGCCCGACTACCCGATCGATCAGGGGACCAGCCTGTCGCGCTTCTTTGCTCGCGCCCTGCAATGCGATTTTGACTGCTACATGTATGACCAGCTCTTACCCTTCTGGGAACGGACGACCAAGGGCACCAGCCTGGCTGAACTGGCCAGGCAATCCAGCCTGACGGCATTGGAAGGCTATCTCAAGGAGAGCGACAAGATCGGCGTGATGCACAACGCAGATGACTTGATTCTTGGTCCTGGTGATATCGGCTTCCTACGTCGTACGTTCGGTAATCGCCTGACCCTTTACCCGCTGGGCGGGCATTGCGGCAATCTCAATTATCGCGTCAACGCCGACGCCATGCTGGAGTTCTTCGCCCGTGGCTAAATTCCTCTGCCTGCTTCCCTTACTGGCTAGCGCTTACGCTTTCGCCGATACGGATTCGTCAACTTTATCACCTTCACCCGTAGGCGCAGACGGGTTTACCAACCCCTTGTCCACGCTGAAATTCAACCCAGGCCTGGATCAGCGCGAGTTCGAGCGGGCGTCGCTCAATGCGCTGGATGTCTATGACCCACTGGAGTCCTGGAACCGCCGCGTCTACCACTTCAACTACCGCCTGGATGAATGGGTACTGTTACCTGTCGTCAATGGCTATCGTCGGGTCACGCCGGGCTTCGTGCGAAGTGGCGTTAGCAATTTCTTCAGCAACCTGGGTGACATCAGCAATCTGCTGAACAGCACGCTGCAACTCAAGGGTAAAAGGGCTCTGAATACCACGGGGCGTCTGCTGCTAAATACTACTATCGGCGTCTTTGGCCTGTGGGACCCCGCTACGCGCATGGGACTAGCCAAGCAATCCGAAGACTTTGGCCAGACGCTGGGTTTTTATGGTGTTCCCAGCGGCCCTTATCTGGTATTGCCGTTACTGGGTCCGTCCAATCTGCGTGATGCCAGCGGTTTTGCGGTAGATACCTTGGCCGAGAATCAGATCAACTATCTGAATGTAAATGAGGAAAGCGGCCGTCACCCGGAGATTCTACTGTTACGCGGTATCAACCTACGTTACATCACCAACTTCCGGTATGGGCAGCTCAACTCGCCGTTTGAGTACGAGAAGGTCCGTTACGTCTATACCGAAGCACGTAAGCTTCAAATAAAGGAATAAGAAAGAAGCCGGCCTCATGCCGGCTTCTTTCCAACCAAAAGCATCATATTATTAGATATGAAATACATATAATATGGATAAATAGATTAAAATAAATGAAGTATTATGATCTCATCTAGAGATCAGACACCTTGTCTGGCCGCTTGGAGAGCACGAATCATGTACCGCAACGTTCTTGAATTGCATACAGGCCAGCCCGCCTCTGATGGCGCGGGCGTACGCATGACGCGAGTATTTGCCGGCCAGGGCGTTGAGCGCTTCGATCCTTTTCTCATGCTGGACCAGTTTGATACAGCCAATGCAGATGACTATATCGGTGGTTTTCCAGCCCACCCTCACCGCGGCTTCGAGACCGTCACCTACATGCTCGAAGGTCGTATGCGCCACGAGGATCACCTGGGCAACCAAGGTCTTCTGAAGCCTGGTGGCCTGCAGTGGATGACGGCTGCTCGCGGTATCATTCACAGCGAAATGCCCGAGCAACAGGAAGGCCTGATGCGAGGCTTCCAGTTGTGGCTGAACCTGCCCGGCAAAACCAAAATGGGACCCGCCAGCTACCGTGACTATGAGCCTGCAGAAGTACCTCGCCTGACTACCTCACAGGGTGTTGAAGTTGTCGTGCTTGCCGGCCATTTTGATGACGGGGAACACCAGCAGCTGGGCGCCGTGCAGCGGCCGGATACGGACCCTTATTATTTCGACCTCATCATGCCGGCACAAAGCGCTATCAGTCCGCGCCTTCCCGAAGGGCATCGCGCCCTACTCTATGTGTATGAAGGACAGATTGAAGTCGAAGGCGATACCGTGGCGCCTGTAACGACCAATCGGCTGGTTCGCCTGAGCGATGAAGGGCAGCTGCGGATTCGATCCGCCCAAGGTGCTCGCGTGTTGTTGATTGCAGGCGCGCCGCTGAATGAGCCCATTGTTCAATATGGCCCCTTCGTGATGAATACACGTGAACAGATTGAACAAGCCTTGCGTGACTATCAGCGCGGCGAGTTCGGTCAGTGAGCAGCGGCCAGTTCCAGCCCTAGAAACTGAATGAGTTGATCACGCTGGGCCAAGGCATCCCGCCGCCCAAGTGCGATCAACTCAGAACAGTAACCTGCCTCGAACAGCAGGTAGCTCAATACGGCAGACCCGCTTTTCTTTGTTGCACCAGGCCCACGAAGAAACAAACGCAGGGACGCTGGCAGCTCATGTCGAAAGCGGCCCGCAATCTCAGCCAAGGGCTCGCTCGGTGCGATCACCAGCGTTTCAACCGGCTTTACACCAAGACGCTTCTGCTGCTCCGAGGGCGGAATCATTTGGCTCATCAAGTTGATACGCTCAAGCACCTCGGTGTCGCTTTCCAGACTATCGATAAACGTACTGTTCAGCAGATGCCCGCCAATCTGCGCCAGTGTAGGCGCCTTACCGGTTGCGGCAGAGGCGTCCTCCGAACGGGAGGCATCGGCGTGAGGGTTGTTGCTGACGCCCACGATCAATACCCGGTTAGCCCCCAGGTGCAATGCCGGACTGATAGGTGCCGCCTGACGCACCGAGCCATCGCCCAGGTATTCACGCCCCAGTTTGACTGCCGGGAAGATAAGCGGAATGGCCGAACTGGCCATTAGATGCTCGACATTCAGACGAGTCGGAAACCCAACCCGGCGATGACGCAGCCAGGGATCAATCGCACCGTGCCCCTGGTAAAAGGTCATCGAGTGGCCGGAGTCATACCCAAATGCAGTAATGGCTATGGCCCGCAGATGCCGGGCCTTAACTGCGGCTGTAATACCTGAAAAGTCCAGCTCCCGAGTTAGCAGTGCGCGTAACGGTGCATTATCCAGCAATGCCGCTGGCGTCTTGCCACGTATACCAAAGACATTCTGTCCAATGAAGTGACTGGCCTGCCGAATCACGCCGGGCCAGTCACTGCGGTAGACCTGATCAATATGAAAATTCTGCCAGACCTGGGTCAGGCGCTGACAGGCCAGTTGGAACTGCAGCGCACCACAGGCTAATACCGTTGCATTGATGGCACCCGCCGATGTTCCCACGATGACAGGAAAAGGATTGCGCGCACCCGCAGGCAGCAGCTCCGCAATGGCAGAAAGCACCCCTACCTGATACGCCGCCCGAGCGCCACCGCCAGACAGGATCAGCCCTGTAACAGGAACAGCCGAAGTAACGTCCAACACCCTTTCCTTGAGTCCGAGGTTAAACATATCGCCTTGAGCATAGCGTGTCATGGGTGTGCGACGGAACTCAGTCGCTTTTGGCGTACAGTTTGGGTTCGCCATCTGGCCGCGTCTTGAAGCGCCGGTGTGCCCATAAGTACTGCTCGGGCAGCTTACTGACTTCTTTTTCCACCCACTGGTTGATTCTTAGGCAGTCAGCCTCCTCCGTCTCACCCGGGAAGTCCTCCAGCGGCGGATGGATAATCAGGCGGTACCCTGACCCATCGGCCAGCCGCTCTTGAGTAAAGGGCATGACAAGTGCCCGGCCCAGGCGTGCAAATTTGGTGGTAGCAGTAACCGTAGCGGCCTGAATTCCGAATAACGGCACGAAGATACTTTGCTTGGCGCCATAGTCCTGATCAGGTGCGTACCAGATGGCGCGGCCGCCTCTGAGCACCTTCAACATGGCCCGTACATCTTCGCGCTCGATGGCAGTGGCATCCAGATTATGTCGCTCACGCCCCTTGCGCTGCACGTAATCGAACACTGCGTTTTTGTGTTCGCGGTACATTCCGTCGATGGTATGCCGCTGCCCAAGCAGCGCAGCGCCGATTTCGAGCGTCGTAAAATGCAACGCCATCAGGATGACCCCCTTGCCCTCTTGTTGGGCTCGCTGGAGGTGCTCGATTCCCTCGATATGAGCGAGCCGACTCAGGCGTGATCTGGGCCACCACCAGCTCATGGCCATCTCGATCAAGGCGATACCGTTCGATGCGAAATTTTCTCTGAGCACACGCTTACGTTCGGCCTCGCTCCATTGAGGAAAGCACAACTCGAGATTGCGCATCGCAATATGGCGTCGACTGGCAGAAACGTGCAGTATGACCCAGCCTATTGCACGACCCAGACGAAGCAGTACGCAATAGGGTAGCTGGACGATCAGCCAGAGTACGCCCAATCCCAGCCAGAGCAGCCAATAACGGGGATGAAGAAAAGCAGGTCGAAAACGAGGGCGTTCCATCAAACATCCTGGTAAACATTAAACGGTACATTCTACATTCCTGACCGTTAGCAAGCAGCCATGCTTGCGACATGCTTGTCATCTCGTTATAAGTCCTCGGCATCTGACGCACGCGGTCCCAACATGAGCCAGGTTGATCTTCTCGATAACGATTCCGTATTCCAGCTAAAGGGCAACATGCTTGCCGTTACCGTGCTGGAACTCTCCCGCAACGATCTTTCACGCCTCGACCGCCAATTGGCACAGAAGGTGGCACAGGCGCCCAATTTCTTTCACGACACCCCGCTCATTCTATCGCTCGACAAGCTCGAGGAAGACGATGAGGTGCTTGACCTGGGTGCCCTGCTCGATCTCTGTCGCCGCCATGGGCTGCGAACCCTGGCGCTCCGAGCCAGGCGGCCTTTGGACATCCGGGCTGCCAACGATTTCGATCTGCCGGTGCTTCCTCCGGCAAGCGGTGCAGGGCGCGAGCGTGCCCTTGAGCTGCGAGAGCGGGAACCGGCAAAAGCGGCAGAATCTGCGCCTGAACCGGAGAAACCTGCCGAACCTGCCGTGAACCCTACCAAAGTCATTACGGCACCCGTACGCGGCGGCATGCAGCTTTATGCACCCGGTGGTGACCTGGTGGTGTTATCCTCGGTCAGTCCGGGAGCTGAATTGCTTGCAGACGGCAATATTCATGTGTATGGGCCAATGCGAGGTCGTGCCCTTGCAGGTGTGAAGGGCGACACAAAAGCAAGAATTTTTTGCCAGCAACTTACCGCCGAACTGGTCTCGATTGCTGGACAATACAAAGTAGCGGAAGACTTGCGCAGACATCCCCAGTGGGGAAATCCTGTTCAGATCAGTCTGTCTGGAGATGTGTTGAACATCACACGTCTTTAACGGATACTGCCGCGAATTTTTTACGAAGCGGTAGCGTCATCGATACCGCTTTCAGACCCGAATGGCGTCTGGAGTCCAGCCGAGTATTGTGTAGTGTTCCGGCGGCCATTTTTTGGTACTCCAGCCGTTCATTCCGTGAGCTTATTTCGAATTTAGGGTGAATCAGCTTGGCCAAAGTACTCGTAGTCACCTCCGGTAAAGGCGGTGTCGGCAAAACAACCACAAGCGCGGCCATCGGCACTGGTCTGGCCCTGCGCGGGCATAAGACCGTTATCGTCGACTTCGACGTGGGGTTACGTAACCTTGATCTGATCATGGGGTGCGAGCGTCGTGTTGTGTATGACTTTGTAAACGTCATCAACAACGAAGCCACGCTCACCCAGGCGCTTATCAAAGACAAGCGTCTCGAGAATCTGTATGTGCTGGCAGCCAGCCAGACGCGTGACAAGGATGCCCTTACGCTGGAAGGTGTCGGCAAGGTAATCGAAGAACTTAAGGGTAACTTCGAATATATTGTCTGTGACTCCCCTGCCGGAATCGAGAAAGGCGCCCATCTGGCCATGTACTACGCCGATGAAGCCATTGTCGTGACCAACCCGGAAGTCTCTTCCGTACGTGACTCGGATCGTATGCTTGGCCTGCTCGCCAGCAAATCCAAGCGCGCCGAGAACGGCGAGGATGCGATCAAGGAGCACCTGCTTCTGACCCGCTACAACCCAGAGCGCGTCAACAAGGGTGAAATGTTGGGCGTAGAGGATGTGGAAGAGATTCTGGCTATCCGTCTACTCGGCGTCATTCCTGAGTCTCAGGCTGTCCTGAAGGCATCGAACCAGGGTATTCCGGTCATTCTCGACGAACAGAGCGACGCCGGCCAGGCTTACAGCGACGCGGTAGAGCGGCTGCTGGGCAAGGAAATGCCTCATCGCTTCCTCGATGTGAAGAAGAAAGGCTTCCTACAACGACTATTTGGGGGGAGTGAATGAGCCTCTTTGCTTTCTTTCGCGATCGGAGGAAGCAAAACAGCGCTTCCATCGCCAAAGAGCGGCTGCAGATCATCGTCGCTCACGAACGCGGACGTCACTCCCAGCCTGACTACCTGCCTCAGCTGCAGAAAGATCTGCTGGAAGTCATCCGCAAATATGTACCGATCGAGCAGGACCAGATCCAGGTGGAATTGGAAAACCAGGGTAGCTGCTCGATTCTGGAACTGAACATCACTCTGCCAGACCGGGATCGTTGATCCCTGGCTGGTCATTCATCGGCGGCTCATGCCGCCGATGGGCTCTTTTCTGAACGTGACATGCCTCTCTCAAATATCCGTTTCATCCACCAGGACGATGCGTTACTGGTAGTAGACAAGCCGACCCTGCTGCTCTCGGTTCCCGGTCGAGCCGAAGATAACAGGGATTGCCTGGTAACCCGCCTCCAGGAGAACGGCTACCCCGAGGCACGTATCGTGCACCGTTTGGACTGGGAAACCTCCGGGATCATGGTGCTTGCGCGCGATGTAGATAGCCACCGTGAGCTCTCTCGCCAGTTCCATGACCGCGAGACTGAAAAGGCCTATACCGCGCTTTGCTGGGGTGAGCCTGAGGCCGACAGCGGCCGCATCGAATTACCACTGCGGTATGATCCACCGACCAAGCCACGGCATGTCGTCGATCACGAGTTGGGGCGCCACGCGCTGACTTTCTGGCGCGTCCTGGAACGTTGCGGTCATTACAGCCGGGTCGAGTTGACGCCTATTACGGGACGCTCCCACCAGCTCCGTGTGCACATGTTGTCCATTGGTCATCCGCTATTAGGTGATCGGCTTTATGCTCATGAAGACGCCTTGAATGCGCATCCCCGGTTGTGCCTGCATGCCAGCCTTCTGGCACTGACCCATCCCAAAACAGGTGAGCGCATGCGCTTTGAAAGCGCAGCACCATTTTAAAAATGTCCAAATGGAGCGGCTATTACGATGCCGTAGGTGACGAGCCGGCCCGCTCTACACTACTGCGTGCGCTGGACCATTGGAACGGTCCCACTGGAGCAGCGCTTGATCTTGGCTGTGGTACAGCTTGTGACACGCTCGAGCTCCTAGCGCGCGGCTGGGATGTCATTGCCGTTGATGCACAGGCAGAGGCGCTGAGCGCCTGAGCATTCGTGTCTCGGAAGGCCAGCATCAGCGCCTTACCCTGCCGCAAATGCGCTTCGAGACACTGGAGCTGCCCAAATGTCAGTTGATCAATGCGAGTTTCTCGCTTCCCTTTTGCGAGCCCTCGTCCTTCACCTTATGGCACTCAATTTCCACGGCGTTACGGCCAAACGGGCTGTTCGCCGGTCAATTGTTCGGACCGAGAGACAGTTGGGCTGCCTGAGGCATCACAGTGCTAGGCAGAGCCTCTGTTCTGGCGCTGCCCTCGGATTGGACATTGATTCATTTTGACGAAACTGAGGGGGGGGGCGGGAAAACGGCAAAGGGAGCCAACAAGCATTGGCACCTTTTCGACCTTGTGGCGCGTTAATCGACTAACTGAGTTAGCCCCCTAACAGCATAAATGGATAGACTAGGGGCATATCGTAAGGAGTACCGCATGCGCGACACACTCAATCAAGGTTTGATCGACTTTCTCGCTTCGTCCCCTACCCCTTTTCATGCTACCGCCACGATGAGTCGCCGCCTTGAGCAGGCCGGCTTCCAGCGGCTGGATGAGCGGGATACCTGGCATCTTCGTCCGGGTGGACGTTACTACGTTACACGTAATGACTCCTCATTGATCGCATTTCGCCTGGGTGATGATCCGCTACGCAACGGCCTGCGGATGGTTGGTGCTCATACCGATAGCCCCTGCCTGCGCGTAAAGCCCAACCCAGAGCTCTACAAGCAAGGGTTTTGGCAACTGGGTGTGGAAGTTTACGGCGGTATGCTGATGGCGCCCTGGTTCGATCGGGATCTGTCCCTGGCAGGTCGTGTCACCTTTCGCCAGACCGGCACTCAGCATAGCCGCCTGATCGACTTCAAACGTCCGATCGCTATCATTCCGAATCTGGCTATTCATTTGAATCGTGAGGCCAATCAAGGCTGGCCCATTAATGCCCAGAACGAGCTTCCCCCCATTGTGGCGCAGGTACCGGCCAGTGAGCGACGCGATTTCCGTGCGCTGCTGACCGAGCAACTGGAGCGGGAGCATGGCATCCTGGCCGAGTCGGTACTGGACTTCGAACTATCGTTCTATGACGTGCAGAAAGCCGCTGTGGTGGGTCTGGATGAAGACTTCATTGCTGGCGCCCGCCTGGATAACCTGCTGTCCTGTTATGCCGGTCTGGAAGCGCTGCTGTCGGCAGATGGCAATGAAAGCTACGTACTGGTATGCACAGACCACGAAGAGGTGGGCTCGAGCTCTCACTGTGGCGCGGACGGCCCGTTCCTTGAGCAAGTCATGCGCCGTGCCCTGCCGGAAGGTGAGGACTTTACCCGGATCATCGCCCGTTCACTGTTGATCTCGGCCGACAATGCTCATGGTGTACACCCGAACTATGCCGAGAAGCATGATGGCAATCATGGCCCTAAACTCAATGCCGGGCCGGTCATCAAGATCAATAACAATCAGCGCTACGCGACCAACAGCGAAACCGGTGGATTTTTCCGTCATCTCTGCCTGGAAAATGAAATACCGGTTCAAAGCTTTGTGACCCGCAGCGATATGGGTTGTGGCTCGACTATCGGCCCGATTACTGCCAGCCAACTGGGCGTTCGCACAGTCGATATCGGCCTGCCGACGTTTGCCATGCATTCGATCCGCGAACTCGCTGGCAGCCATGACCTGAATTATCTGGTGAAAGTCCTTAAAGCCTTCTATTCCAGCCATGTACTGCCATAAGGCAGAGGGAACCGCACGATGATCACGCATATCCGCAACAGTCTGCTTGAAGCCAAGACAGCACTGGACAACTTTTTGGCTGACGAACAGGCGCTACGGAATATCGAGCGTGCGGCAGAACTGCTGGTTGAAAGCTTCGAGCACAAGGGCAAGGCCTTCTCCTGCGGTAACGGCGGCTCCATGTGTGACGCCATGCATTTCGCTGAAGAGCTGACCGGCCGTTACCGCAAAAACCGCCCGGGCATTGCTGCCGTCTCCATAAGCGACGCCAGCCACATCAGCTGTGTGGCAAATGACTTTGGCTACGACTACATCTTTTCTCGCTATATCGAGTCCCATGGGCGCGAAGGAGATGTCTTGCTGGCCATCAGCACCAGCGGCAAGAGTCCCAATGTGCTCAAGGCCGCTGAGGCAGCAAAAGCGTTGGGTATCAAGGTCATTGCACTAACCGGCAAACCAGGCTCCCTGCTCGAAACCATGGCCGATGTCTGCATCTGTGCGCCTGGCGGCCACTATGCCGATCGTATCCAGGAGCTGCATATCAAGGTCATCCATATCCTTATGGAGCTGATCGAGCGTAAGTTGAACCCGGAAAACTACGCCTGACTTAACCATTCGGAGGCGGTGCCAACCATGGCGCCGCACTCACTTTACTCTGGCACGTCTACGCTGACATGAATGGCGTCGTGCCGCCAGTATTCCAGATCGCAATCGATCAGACGCCCCTGCTGATCGCGGTTGATACGTGTGATATGCAGCGCCGGGCTTCCCATGCTGACCTTAAGTGCCTGCGCAGCGTCCGCATGCAACGCTGTAGGCCGCATTTCGAAACGAACACGCCCATACCGGATACCGTATTCGCTGGCATAGAGGTCGGTTAGCGAATGGGTCAGGTCAAATTGCAGGATATTGGGAAAATAGATCGGGTTGAGATAGTGCTCTACATAGAGCACCAGACGGCCGTCGATACGCCTGGCTCGCCGTATCTGATAGACGCCTGTACGCTCGGGAAGCTCGAGAAGCCCACACACCGTTGCATTAGCAGATACCAACCGAGCCGAGAGGACTTCGGTAGCCGGAACACGGCCCTGCCCTGCCACCATGGCATGAAAATGCGAGCGTACTAGCGGGTTATAGGCCACTCTGGGGGGCGAAACAAACCAGCCACGTCGCTCTTCCCGATAAATCAGCCCCTGCGACTCCAACTGCCCAAGCGCTTCACGCAACGTAATCCGGGTCGTTGAAAACGACTCGCTCAAACGTCGTTCTGCAGGCAGCTTGGTGGAGGGCGCAAGCGCACCACACATAATCTGCTCCTCCAATGAGCGGCAGATGGCTGTGACGGTTTTTGGTGCGTCATCGTGCGGGCTTGCTCTCATTTGGACTAGTCCAGCCGGTAAAGCTCAGGGATGCATGAGCCAGAAAGAAATAGTGGCAGCTTAGATTATCTAGATGACCGCCCCGTTAAGCTGCGAGTTAGCTCATGATTCGTCGTTAGGGCAACCCTCTGCATAGATGCCATCAAGGTGGAAATCAAATCGTCATCCTTAGGCGGTAGATTGGCTTGCGTCTTGCTGACCTAGACCAGCCAATCGACCACGCCTCGAAGGAGCGCTCAATGAAACGCTTGCTTGCTTCACTGTTGGGTAGCGCACTTGCGCTGAATGGCACCCTGGCCCTGGCCGCCACGGATATGAACACACTCGAGCAGGCTGCCCGCCAGGAAGGCCAGGTTGATAGCGTAGGCATGCCTGATACCTGGGCCAACTGGAAGGACACTTGGGCCGATCTGCAGAAAAAGTACGGCCTCAAGCACATGGATACAGACATGAGCTCAGCCCAGGAAATAGCCAAATTCGCAGCCGAGGGTGAAAACGCCACCGCCGATATGGGTGACGTGGGCGCCTCGTTTGGCCCAATTGCCGTTGAGAAAGGCGTGACCCAACCATACAAGCCCACCACCTGGGAGCAGATTCCCGGTTGGGCCAAGGACAAGGACGGTCACTGGATGCTGGCGTATACCGGCACCATCGCGTTTATCGTCAACAAGCAGCTGGTAGCTGATGTTCCCCATAGCTGGGCTGACCTGCTGCAGGGCAAATACAAGGTTGCCATTGGTGATGTAAGCGCTGCCTCACAGGCAGTGAGTGGGGTCCTGGCGGCTACCTACGCTAACGGCGGTGACGAAAAAAACATCAAGCCCGGCCTGGAATACTTTGGCAAGCTGGCGCAGCAGGGCCGTTTGTCCATGACCAACCCGGTCGTCTCGACCCTGGAGAAAGGCGAAGTCGAAGTGGGTATCGTTTGGGACTTCAACGGATTGAACTATCGCGATCAGATCGATACTTCACGCTTTGAAGTGCTCATCCCCTCAGACGGCTCGATTACGTCCGGCTACACCACGATTCTGAACAAGTATGCCAAGCATCCGAATGCAGCCAAGCTGGCACGTGAATACATTCTTTCCGATGCTGGCCAGATCAACTTGGCTCGCGGTTATGCCCGCCCCATCCGTGCTGACCATATCCAGCTACCCGAGGATGTAAAAGCCAAACTGTTACCAAGCGAGCAATATGCCAGTGCCAAGCCCATCGCGGATGCCAAGGCCTGGGAAGAAACAGCCAAGCGTCTGCCACGTCTCTGGCAGGAAAACGTGATCATGCAGATGAAGCAGTGATCCAATGAAGACGATCCTAGTTGTGCTGGACGGTCTGGCCTATGGAGTCGCCCGTGACTGCATGGGCTACCTCCAAGGTATCTATCAGGCAGGGCGCGGACGGCTCTATACCATGCAGTATGAATTGCCGTCGCTTTCCCGCCCGCTCTACGAGTGCATTCTCACAGGGGTACGCCCCGTCGACAGCGGCATTACGCACAATCAGATCGTCCGGCTTTCGAGCCAGCGCAGCGTGTTTCATTATGCGCGCGAGGCCTACCTCACGACGGCGGCTGCGGCCTATCACTGGATCAGCGAACTTTATAACCGTTCGCCCTTTGATGCCGCACGGGACCGTCATATCTGTGCCCCGGACCTGCCTATCCAGTACGGCCATTTCTATTACGCCGATCACTATCCAGACTCTCACCTCTTCGACGACGCCGAAAGCTTGAGACAACGTCATTCCCCTGATTTTCTGCTGGCTCACTCGATGAATATCGATGATGCCGGCCACAAATACGGACTTTCCAGCAGCCAGTATCGAAACGCCGCACGTGTGGCAGATATATGCCTGTCCGGCCATTTACCGGTATGGCTGGAGGCGGGCTATCAGGTGATGGTGACAGCCGATCATGGCATGAATGATGACCGCAGCCATGGGGGGCTGCTGCCTGAAGAGCGTGAAGTCCCGTTATTCGTGTTCGGGACAGGCTTCAGCCTGAAAGAGGCAAGCCCTGTACAAACTGACCTATGCGGTACGCTTTGTGAGCTTTTAGGTGTCGCCCATGACAAGCCGGTTTGTCGGGAACTCCTGGCATGAAAGGCAAATGGCTCGCCACATTGTGCCTTCTGCCCTTTCTAGTTTTCTTTTGTGCATTTCAGATAGCCCCATTGATCTGGATCGCTATCAACAGCCTCAAGCATCTGGATGGCTGGGGCCTGGGTAACTTCACCGAAATCCTTGAATCACCCTTCTATCGCCAGGCTATACGCTTTTCACTGGAGATTTCGGTCTGGTCCAGCCTGTTAGGCCTGCTAATCGCCATTCTGGGCAGTTACTCGCTACGCCAGGTCGACTCGAAGCTAAGAGATTTCGTGACAGCCTTTGCCAACATGACGAGTAATTTTGCCGGTGTTCCCCTGGCGTTCGCCTTCATCATCCTGCTTGGCTTCAATGGATGCCTGACCCTGCTGCTCAAGCAGACCGGGCTGATTGAGAACTTTAACCTGTACTCCAAAAGCGGATTGATCCTGATCTATACCTACTTCCAGATTCCGCTAGGCGTTCTATTGCTCTACCCTGCCTTTGATGCCCTGCGCGAAGACTGGCGTGAAGCTGCCTCACTGCTTGGCGCCAATACCTGGCATTTCTGGCGTCATATCGGGCTGCCGGTGCTGACTCCGGCGCTGCTAGGTACATTCATCATTCTACTGGCCAATGCGCTGGGGGCCTACGCAACCGTATATGCCCTGACGACGGGCAATTTCAATGTGGTCCCGGTCCGTATAGCGGCATTGGTCTCTGGCGACATCTTTCTGGATCCGAACCTCGCAAGCGCCCTTGCCATGCTGCTGGTGATGCTCATGGCCGTGATTACCCTCGCTCACCAATGGCTGCTACGCCGGAGCTACCATGTCAAACGCTAACCGGTCGGTTTCACTCTACCATCGCCTGGTCGTCTGGCTGCTCTTTCTGATTCTTCTACTGCCGCTCGCTGCTACCCTGCTGTATTCATTGGCAACACAATGGTCCGCCACGCTTCTTCCCAGCGGGCTGACCTTGAAATGGTACGTAGCGCTCTGGAGCGACTCACGCTTTCTCATCGCCTTCGGGCATTCATTGATCGTCTGCGTGGGCGCGCTGCTACTGGCCGTCTTCCTCGTACTTCCTCTCATGTTCGTCATCGCTTACCATTTTCCCAGGCTCGATGCACTCATGAACGTGCTGATCCTGCTGCCGTTCGCCGTGCCGCCTGTGGTGTCTTCCGTAGGATTGCTGCAACTCTATGCTGGCGGCCCCTTGCCGTTGATAGGCACACCATGGATTCTGATCGGCTGTTATTTCACCATCGCCCTGCCGTTCATGTACCGAGCCATCAGCAATAATCTGCAGGCACTGAATATTCATGACCTGATGGATGCGGCTCACCTGCTGGGCGCCAGCACCTTCCGGGCGGCCCTCCTGGTGGTACTGCCCAACCTGCGCAAGGGTCTTATGGTGGCGCTGTTTCTGTCATTTTCGTTTCTGATTGGCGAATTCGTTTTTGCCAACATTCTTGTTGGAGCGCGTTACGAAACCTTGCAGGTCTATCTGTACAACATGCGCAATGGCAGCGGCCATTTCACGAGCGCACTAGTCATCTCGTACTTTCTGGTCGTCCTGACCGTAACGTGGGCCGCCAGTGGTTTGAGCCGGGATAAATCATGAGCTTTCTAAGCGTTGAACATCTGCACAAGAGCTACGGCTCGAACATGATCTTTCAGGACATCGATTTCTCTGCAGAACAAGGTGAGCTGGTTACGCTTTTAGGACCTTCCGGCTGCGGCAAATCCACCTTGCTACGCTGCCTGGCAGGCTTAACCTCGGTAAACGGTGGACGCATCCTGCTCGACGGTCAGGATATTGCGACCCTGCCGCCGCAAAAGCGCGGCATTGCCATGGTGTTTCAGAGCTATGCGCTGTTTCCTAACATGACGGTCGCGCAAAATGTAGCGTTCGGCCTGAAGATGCAAAAAGTGGATCGCCAAACTTTACACCTGCGCACCGCCGAAGTGATCGAACTGGTAGAACTCAAGGGGTTCGAAGACCGCTACCCTCATCAGCTGTCGGGAGGGCAATGTCAGCGTGTCGCCCTGGCGCGATCACTGGTCACTCGTCCACGTCTGCTGCTACTCGACGAGCCGCTATCGGCACTGGATGCGCGCATCCGCAAGCATCTACGAGAACAGATACGCAGCCTTCAGCAAGCGCTCAACCTGACTACCCTGTTTGTCACGCATGATCAGGAAGAAGCCTTGACAATGTCCGACCGCATCGTGTTGATGCAAGCGGGCCGCATCGTACAAAGTGGCGATGCGGAAACCCTCTATACTGCGCCAGCCACGCTGTTTGCAGCAGGCTTCATGGGTAACTACAACATTCTAGATCCTGCTCAGGCTTCTACCCTGTTAGGGCGAAACTTCACTCAACAGGTGGCGATCCGCCCTGAATCAATCAGGATCAACGCATCGGAAGGCCCCAGTGCCGAGATTGTCGGACATACGCTGCTAGGCAATGTCATTCGCTATCGCGTGCAGACATTGGGGATCGAATTACTGGTAGATGTCCTCAATCAGGATGCCTCTGCCTTGCACCCGTGCGGCTCACGCGTCACATTGGGGATCGATTCATCAGCCGCAAGAGAAGTCGCATGACCCTCGCTATTTTCGACCTTGACGAAACCCTGATCGACGGTGACTGCTCCAGCTTGTGGTGCCAGCGAATGGCCCAACTCGGCTGGGTTGACGAGTCCTTCATCCAGCGTGATGCCGCCCTGATGAAGGCATACGCCGAAGGCGCCCTGGCCATGGAAGAATACATGGCATTCGCCCTGGAGCCGCTCATAGGTCGAGCGCCTGAGGAGCTGGAGCCGGAGATCGACGCCTATGTCGAAGATGTGATCGAGCCTCTGATCTTCAGCGATGCCTGCCGCTGCATTGCGGAACATCGCGCCAGAGGCGACCGGATTGTATTGATTTCGGCGTCCGGTGCTCATTTGGTCGAACCGATTGCCGGTAGGCTGGGGATCAGCGAAATACTGGCCATCGACCTGGAACTGGCCCATGGGGTCTACACTGGCCGTACTCAAGGTGTTCTGACCTATCGAGAAGGCAAGCTGACGCGCCTTCTCGAGCTGATAGATCATCAGGAGGTCGAGCTTGCAGATGCCAGTTTCTACTCTGACTCACGTAACGATCTACCCTTGCTAGAACGCGTTGGGCATCCGCACGCCGTGAATCCCGATCCCTATCTGCGCGAGCAGGCCAGCCAGCGGGGTTGGCCAATCCTTGAGTGGAAATAGCCAAACAAAGGCTGGCCATGCCGGCATGGCCAGCCTCGACATCAGATTAGGCTGTCATCGAGGATCATCACGACCTTACCGTTCACCTTGTTGCTCGACAGTGCCGCAAACGCCGCCTCGGCATCCTTGGCAGCAAATTTCCGCTCCAGGTTCGGCTTGAGCTTGCCTTCTGTAAACAACGGCCAGACTCGTGCAGCCAGCTCTGCCATCAATCGGGCTTTGAACGCCGTATCGCGGTTACGCAGCGTAGAACCGATCAGGCTAATGCGCTTGCTCAACACCTTTGCCAGATCGAACTGCGCCTCTCGACCACTCATCAGGCCAATCAGTACCCACCGCCCGTCACGGCGCAGCACATCCAGATTAAGTTCGGCGTAGCTTGCGCCTACCGGATCAAGGATCACGTCGAATGGCCCGAAGTCACGCAGTCCTTCCAGCCCCTGGTGCCGATCAACGCCCCCTTCGGCACCCAGCGAAATGCAATAGTCCAGCCGCTCGGCCGAACCTACGCTGACCCAGCAAGGATTACCAAAAGCCTTACAGAGTTGAATGGCGGCAGAACCTACGCCGCTGGCCCCTGCGTGCAAGAGTACTTTCTCGCCAGGTCGCAAGGCTGCCAATTCGAAAAGATTGCACCAGGCCGTTGCCCAGACCTCAGGTAGCGCTGCTGCCTCAGCCATCGACAGCCCTTCGGGAACCGGAATCGCATGCTGAGCATTCACCACGACTTCGCTGGCCATACCACCACCGGCCAGCAGAGCACAGACACGATCCCCGACGTTCCAATTGGCTCCCTCACCAACTTCGACCACAACACCGGAACACTCCAGACCCAGGGTTTGCGGCGCTCCAGGCGGTGGCGGATAGTTACCGGCCAATTGAAGAAGATCGGCGCGATTAAGCCCGGCCGCGGCGACCTGGATGCGAATTTCACCTGCGGAAAGAGCAGGACTTGTCAGCTGTTGCCACTCAAGCTGACCTTCAATACCTTGCAATGCGTTCACGGTGCCTCCATAGTGAGCTAGCTTTTGACCTTTAACAGCGTACTTGACTGTTGCGGGGAACCGGAACGGTCAAGTACGGCCTATAGCGTTATTACCCGTACTCTAGTCGAATCAAGCATGAAGCAGCTTCTCCCCCGTACCGCCCTCCTGTTCATCCTCGGTGTCAGCGCTCTTCCGCTGGCAGCCAAAACAGCGAGCCCAAACGTCTGGGACGGTCTCAAACCAGACCGCGATCAAGTCGTGGCAAGTCTCAATGTGGTAGAGCTGCTCAAGCGCCATCACTACAGCAAGCCGCCGCTTAACGATGAACGCTCGATAAAGATCTATGACAGCTATCTCAAGATGCTTGATCCCAATCGACTGTATTTCAACGCAGCCGATATCGCCGAATTTGACGCGTGGCGGACTCGCTTCGACGATCTGCTCAAGCAGGGCGACCTGAATCCAGGCTTCACGATCTACAAGCGTTACCTGGACCGTGTGAAGGAACGCCTCGACTACACACTGGGCCTGCTGGACAAAGGCATTCCCCAGCTGAATTTTGCGGCAGACGAAACGTTTGACGTCAACCGCGAAAAGGCGCCCTGGCCGACCAATACTGCCGCACTGGATGATCTGTGGCACAAGAAGCTCAAGGATGAAGTGCTGCGTCTGAAACTGGGTGGCAAGGACGATGCTGCCATCAAGGAGCAGCTGCAGAAGCGCTATCGTAATCAGTTGGCGCGCCTGAAACAGACTCGCAGCGAAGACATCTTCCAGGCTTACATCAACGCCTTCGCCCAAACATACGATCCGCACACGCAGTACCTCTCGCCTGAAAGCGCAGAGAACTTCGACATCAACATGAGCCTTTCCCTTGAAGGCATCGGTGCGGTACTGCAAAGTGATAACGATTACGTACAGATCGTTCGTCTGGTACCAGCCGGTCCCGCCGACAAGAGCAAGCAGCTCGCACCCGCTGACAAGATCGTGGGTGTAGCGCAAGGCAAAGACGGCGAAATGGTCGACGTCGTCGGCTGGCGTCTGGACGAGGTCGTCAAGAAGATCCGCGGCGCCAAGGGCTCCGTAGTGCGCCTGGAGGTTATCCCTTCGAGCAATCCGCCGAACGATCAGACCACAAAGGTCGTCTCGATTACACGTGAAGCGGTAAAGCTTGAAGAACAGGCAGCCCAGAAACACATCATTGACGTGCCTCACAACGGCAAGACCTACAAGCTGGGTGTAGTCGATGTGCCCGCTTTCTACTTGGACTTCAAGGCGTATCGCGCCGGCGACCCAAATTACAAGAGCACTACCCGTGACGTGCGCAAGCTGATCGGTGAGCTGAAAAACGAGAAAGTCGACGGTATTGTCATCGACCTACGCAACAATGGTGGAGGCTCCCTGCAGGAAGCAACCGAACTGACTGGGCTCTTCATCGATCAAGGCCCAACGGTGTTGGTGCGTAACAGCGACGGCAAGGTAGACGTGTTGGCTGACGATGAAGGCGATGCTTTCTACACAGGTCCCATGACCGTGCTGGTCAACCGCCTCTCGGCCTCGGCTTCGGAAATCTTTGCGGGTGCCATGCAGGATTATCACCGTGCCTTGATCGTGGGCGGACAGACCTTCGGCAAAGGCACTGTTCAAACCATACAGCCTTTAAATCACGGTGAACTGAAGCTGACCCTGGCCAAGTTTTATCGCGTTTCAGGACAAAGTACCCAGCATCAGGGCGTTATCCCGGATATCAGCTATCCGGATATCGTAGATAACAAGGAGATCGGCGAAAGTGCGCTACCCAACTCCATGCCATGGGATACGATCCGTCCGGTTCTTGAGGTAGAGAACAATCCGTTCAAGCCGTATCTGCCTGAGCTGATCAACCGTCACGATACCCGCACCAAGACCAACCCGGACTTTGTCTTTGCTCGTGAACGCCTTCAGTTTGCACAGGATGTCATGAAGGATACGACGGTCAGCCTGAACGAGCAGAAGCGTCGCGCCGAGCAGGACGCCCTCGACAAGCGCCAGCTGGCAATCGAGAACGAGCGTCGGGTAGCTAAAGGTGAGGAGCCCCTCAAGGAATTGAAAAAAGTTGATGACGACGCTATTGCTGCCGCCAACAACGACGAAAAGACCAAACCTCAAGACGATGCCTACCTGATGGAGAGTGGTCAGATCCTGCTCGACTATCTGGACTTGAGTCACGGCGGTCCGTCTCACTGATTGCCGTCATCAAATAGTCATCGAACTGTCGTGAAATGAACAAGGCCAGCTTATCGCTGGCTTTGTTTATTCAGGACCAAGATAGATGACCGTCAACGAACAGTTGAGCGCGCTTGAGCAGATACTGGCTCGAAGTGATATACACAGCCTTTTCCAACCTATCGTTTCCTTGAGCGAACGCCGCATCATTGGCTATGAAGCACTTAGCCGTGGGCCTTCCAACAGTCCTCTGCACTCCCCGCTTCCCCTGTTCGCCATTGCTCGTACGGCACAGCGTCTGTCCGAGCTGGAAATGGCGTGTCGCACCCAGGCATGCACCGGTTTCCGTGATCTAGGCCTTGAAGGTAAGCTCTTCCTTAACATTTCCCCCGAATCACTTCTTGAGAACAGTCACGAGCAGGGCCGCACCCTGAAACTGCTACAGCGTCTGGGTATCCCTGCTAACCGAATCGTCATCGAGCTGACCGAACAGGCCCCAACCGACGATCTGGGCCTGCTTGATACCGCCTTGCACTACTATCGCGCAATGGGCTTTTCGATTGCTCTGGATGACCTGGGGGCCGGCTATTCCAGCCTGCGCCTGTGGTCCGAGCTGCGCCCGGACTACGTGAAGATCGATCGTCATTTCATCGATGGTATCCATCGTGATGGCGTCAAACGGGAGTTTGTAGGCTCCATCCTTCAAATGGCCAAGGCGTCCAACGCCGTGGTGGTTGCTGAAGGCATTGAGCTGCATGAGGAACTGGTCGTGCTGGCCGAAATGGGCATTGATCTAGTTCAGGGCTACCTTCTGAGTCGTCCTGAAGCAAATCCCCCGCGGGAAGCACGCGAGATCATGCCTCGCCTGGAGACACGCCCCAAAAGCCTTACAGAGGGCGGTACAGGCCTGACATCCATGTTACTTGAGCGGCCTGCCATCCAGGAGCAGACGTTGATACCTGCCGTCATGCAGCTTTTCCACGACAAACCCAGCTTTAACTCCCTGGCCGTGCTTGATGAACACGGTGCGCCTGTCGGCATCGTCCACCATTATGCCCTTGCAGAAGCCCTGCGTAAGCCCTTTGCGCCGGACCTGTTTGGTCGCAAGCCCATTACGCGACTTATGCATCTGGATTTTCTATGTGTGGAGAAGAGCCAATCTCCTCTTCACGTCAGCCGACTACTCACCCAGCGCGCCAAGCAGCGGGTAGAAGAAGACTTCATTATTGTTGATCAAGGCCAATATGTCGGCATGGGTCGTGTGGTTGATCTTCTCCAACTGATTACTGAGCAGAAGATTCAGGAAGCACGGCATGCCAATCCTCTGACAGGCCTGCCCGGCAGCGTGCCGATTCATCATTGTCTAAGCCAGTTACTGGAGCGCAACCAAAACGCCACCCTGTGTCACCTTGATATCGACAGCTTTACGCCCTTCAATGAGATTTATGGATATGCCAAGGGAGACGAAGTACTGCTGTGCCTGGCACAGGCCTTGGCAGAAAGCATGGATCGCACCCAGGACTTCATCGGTCACTACGGCGATGACAACTTTATAATCGTCCTGCGCTCCATGGACTGGCGAGCACGGCTGACTCGACTCATGGAGACTTTCCAGAGTCGCTGCCGTCGCTTTTACGCACCGGAGCACCTGGATGCAGGCTGCCTGATAGCAGAAGATCATGAAGGCTACCGACGCGAGTATCCGCTGCTCTCTCTATCTCTTGGAGTTGTAAGGGTTACGGCAGAAAGTCGAACGTCACGCGATGCCCGCCAACTGCTTAAACTGGCGGAAAGCGCCAAAGCCCAGGCCAAAACCATTCCCGGCTATAGCTTGCACCTGATGGCCGAAATGGCCTGAGTTACCTATCTGAGGAAAAGTTGTACTCGAATACGCGCGTGACTTCAGATGCATGCCAGGCAGCCGCCTCTATACCATCTACCTCGCCGTTGAAGCGCCCGACTCGCTGGGCGCATTCAAAGAAACCAGGACGCGGCAGCCGGCTTGCACCCTGGCTGACCACCAATGCGCTGCGCAACGGCACACCCTCACGGGCATCCAGCGCTATCAGGTGTTCAAGGGCAGCAGTCAGTGTCGCCATGGCGGGCGTCGGTAACTGTAGACGCTCAATCAGCGAGCGATAGGTTACCAAGTGCCGCTGGCAACGAGCTTCTTCCAACTCGGCCAGCAACGCCTGCCAATGGGTACGACTGATCTGTAACGCCACAATACAAACCTGAATTCAACGAAAGGTTACTATAACAGCACAGCTTATCCTGTTCCGATGTGCAAGCACCTCTCGCCACCCAGGCTCATGCCCGCTCAACCACTATAACGCCCTCAGCAGGTTTCTCATTGGGAAGCGGCGGAGCCGATAGCGACTTTTGCACCGCTACGGGCTGGGCATCTCTCCAGGCGCGAAAGGCATCAAGCTCGCTCTGCCAGGTTTTGCTTACCCACGCCAGCACTGCCAGATCATCAATGAAGCCAAAGGTAAGCATCCAGTCAGGGATCAGATCAACAGGCGAAAGGAAATAAGCAAGTGCTGCGACTACCGACAAGAGTGCCTGCCGACTGATACCCCGATATTCTCCACGCCACCAGGCCAGTAGCAGGGAATGGAAGAGTCCCAAGGTATCCTTGGCGGCACCCAACCGAAAATCTCGCTTGGCCAGCTTACGCCCGACGGCCAATAGCAGTGCCGGTAAGCGCCCCCGAACAAGAAAACGTTGGGCAAGCCTCAAATAACGATCAAATCCAACGGGTGGCTTCATGAGATCTCCCCGCCTCGCAAAGGCAGTCTGATAGAGCGTTTGGCGAATAGGTAAATAATTACCTAGATTAGAGCATCGTCCTCACAAACAGGTTTCCTAAAACAAAAAAGCCCCGTATGAACGGGGCTTTTTAATAGAGCGGCGTGTTACTTCTTGGAAGTATCCTGCTCTTGTGCAGCGTCCGACTCGTCGGATGGCTCTTGCGTCAGGCCATTGTCGCCCTGAGCGCTTGGATCCTTGATACCTAGCAACTCTAGGTCAAAGACAAGAACGGAGTTGGCAGGAATGGCAGGGCTTGGGCTCTGCGCGCCGTAGGCCAGCTCGCTGGGGATGTACAGCTTGTACTTCTCACCTACGTGCATGAGTTGAAGCGCTTCAACCCAACCCGGAATTACGCCACTCACCGGCAAATCAATCGGGCTGCCACGCTTGATGGAGCTGTCGAATACAGTACCGTCAACAAGACGGCCTTCGTAGTGAACTGTCACTACATCATTCGGCTTGGGCTGCGGACCATCCGCCTTCTTGACCACTTCATACTGCAAACCGGAAGCTGTTGTGACAACACCCTCGCGCTTGCCATTTTTTTCCAGGAAATCCTTGCCTGCTTTGGCATTGTCTTCGCTGAGCTTGGTCATGCGCTCTTCTGCACGCTTCTGCAGATCGGCAAACGCATCTCTTAGCTGATCATCGGTAAGCTTCTGCTCTTTCTTGCCCACAGCATCTTCAATACCCAAAGCCACTGCTTTTGAATCCAGGTCATCGATGCCTTCCTGAGCAAGGCTTTTACCCATGTTCAAGCCGATGCCGTAGGACGCTTTCTGAGCTGGAGTTTCAAGATTAACCTTGGATTGTGATTGTGAGTCGCAGCCGCTGAGAACCAGGCCAACGAGGGCCACTGCTGCTGCCAACCGGTGCTGTTTCATGCTGTTTCCTTGTCCGTGCGCGAAGCGCGTTCGATAAAACCGCGAGCTTATCAGGGCCTAACTGCCACTGGCTACGGCATGATAAGAATAGTTAGTAGCTTATAAGTTCAGCGCTGAATAGTGACTAAATACAAAGCAGTCTGTGTCCGTGACGTATCAAACAACCCTGAACATACGGACTAGACATCTTTAAAAAGAAACTAACTGCACAAAAAACTTCCAGCAAAGAATGCTTAATAGAAGCGGAAAATAGCAGCCAGAAAGGTAATAAACCTGTAGAAACGAAAAAAGCGGCGCAAGGCCGCTTTTTTCGTAATTTATCGGGAGTTCAGTGGGCCCGATAAACTTAATATGGCGCAGCGGACGGGACTCGAACCCGCGACCCCCGGCGTGACAGGCCGGTATTCTAACCGACTGAACTACCGCTG
>NZ_WOEJ01000028.1:0-40881 GCF_019400845.1 Pseudomonas sp. MAG002Y
TTAATCCCTACGCAGCGCTAGACTCCACGACGATTCTCGCCGCCTGCTCTGCATCCATGCCCATGCTCCATGCCTGCCGCAACCTGAACAGCTGAGCCTCTACGATGGCTGAAGCATCCGAATGGCTTGCATCCAGTGCAGTTGCGACCTGCTCAACAACAGCTTCTTCCCACTCAAAATATTCACTCACGCTGATGTCCTCGTGGCATATGGAAGGATTGGCAGGACTCGCTCGGATCATTCACCGCCGCCACCACCGCCACCGTCTCCACAGGAACTACCTGAATCACTGATGCCCCCGGTACAGGTAGGCCCCGTATCGGTATTGGTCAGTATCGCCAGCGTAGCGAGGGTCGTGAGATCGGCACCGCTGCTGTTTGAGGAGCTACCTGATTGAGAGGCATAGCTGCTGGCGCGGGAGGCGCTCCTGTGCTGACGCGTTGCAGGGCGAGCTGAGACCTTTTGAGTCGCAGGCTCCTTTTCCGTGATCAGCTGTGTGACGAGCCAACCCAGCGCCAGCAACAGGCTGACCATCAGAAGAACAATCATCGGATTGATGGAGGCGTATAGGCCCAGCATGTGGCCCAGACACCAGGTCACGCTTAGGGCGGCGATGTAGAGGATGACGAGCTGCTTCGTATTCATGGGGGAGATCCTGAAAGTGGAAGACACTTTTACTCTCTCACGGGAATCCGGTTATGCAAGGGCGCGAAGCGCAGCAGAAAGAGCACTAGAGCACATGGGACAGGTAGAGGCGCCTGTTACAATTAGCAGGATGAGTCAGAGACTTATTCTGACGCTTGATAAGGATGAGAGGTTATTGAGGCATCATGGCCGCAAGACCTTGAAGATGGTTGATTAAGGATGAGTACGTAATATGTGTAGTTCTAAAACTCTGCTCAAGGGCCTGTCTCTGACAGTCGTGTTCGCGTTCATGGCAGGCTGTAAGGACCATGACTACTCCAAGTACGTAGGTACATGGAAAACAGTTAATGACGATGTGGCAAAAACACTAGTCTTGAGAGAGGAAGGCGACAAGCTACGTGCTATAGAACATCTGGATGCATATGCCCCAGGTCAGGGCTGGGATGTGGACATATACCTGTCTGGGAGTGTCAGATTTTTTGTGTGCGGACCGGTAGCGGCCTGCTGTCAGGCAGGCCCTGATTTTCACCATGTTGGCCTAATGAACCGATCTCCGTACAGAATCGCAAACTGATTCATCGCGCTTTTCCAATCATGGGCCGGTTTTCCCCAGTTGGCTGTTATGTTGCGCAGTCCCAGCCATATCAGTTTGGTCGCTGCGTCATCGTTCGGGAAATGCCCGCGAGTCTTGATGACCTTGCGTAGCTGGGCATTGATGCTCTCGATGGCGTTGGTGGTGTAGATCACCTTCCGAATGGCGGGCGGGAAAACAAAGAATGGAATTACGCGATCCCAAGCCCGCCTCCAAGCCGCCACCACGGTTGGATATTTCTCACCCCAGGGCCCGTTCTCGAACTCATCGAGTGCCTGCTCAGCCGCTTCGGCGTTGATGGCCTGGTAGATCGGCTTGAGCTCCTTGGCCAGTGCCCGCCGCTTGTCCCAGGCCGCGAAGTCCAGGCTGTTGCGGATCAGATGCACGATGCACGTCTGCAGCGTCGTCTCTGGAAACACCGCACTGAGAGCCTCTGGCATACCTTTGAGGCCATCGGTCACGGCAATCAGCACGTCTTCGACACCTCGCGTCTTGAGGTCGTTGAACACCTTCATCCAGAACTTCGCACCCTCGGTGTTCTCAATCCAGATGCCCAAGATATCGCGGGTCCCGTCGGGTAGAACGCCCAGCGCCAGGTAAATGGCCTTGTTGCGCACCAAGCCTTCTTCGCGGATTTTCACCCGCAGCGCATCAAAGAAAATGACCGGGTACATCGGCTCCAAGGGCCGCTGTTGCCACGCGCCAATTTCGTCCATGACCTCGTCGGTGACAGAGCTGATGAAGTCGGGTGAGACCTCTGTTCCATATTGCTCGGACAGAAAAGCCCGGATTTCTCTGACCGTCATTCCACGGGCGTACATGGCGATGATCTTGTCATCGAAACCGGTGTACCGCCGCTCATGCTTGGGGATCAGAATGGGCGCAAAACTGCCGTCTCGATCACGGGGAATGTCCAGCCGTAGCGGGCCATCACCGGTCAAAACCGTCTTGCCACTCTTGCCGTTACGCTGGTTGGACTCATCCTCTGGGCGCTGCGCGCCCGGCGGATAGCCCAGGTGGTGGCCAAGCTCGGCATGCAGAGCACGCTCGATCAAGGCCTTTTTAAATGCCGCAGAGGCATCCTCGATAGCTTCTGCAGTCATCAGGCCCTCACCGAACTGCTCCAGCAGCTCTTTGGGGATCTTGGGCAGGTCACGCAGGGGTTTCTTCTTGGTTGGCATACATGCACCTCTTACTCATGTTATGCCCGAACACAAAATTTCTGACACCCTCACCTGTCTGCCCAGACCGATGACGTGCTGGTCGAAACCAGCGACGGAGAGATAATTCCCAAGCTGGAAATGCAGAAGGACGGCACATTGCTAAGTCACTTTAGGTCATTTGACGCCATCTTTAAGAAAGTAGACTGACTTCAGTGCAGTCGCCGCTATCACGAAGGGCCTTTTCTATTGGCCCTTCTGATCAGGACATCTGCATGGCAGGGCTCGTCCAGGCGACACCAACAGGCCAGAACCTTGCCACGCAGCTCCGTTATATCAAGTGCCCCAATGGCCAGCTGCTGATCCAGATACGCTGAAAACAGCGCTATGGCCTGTTCACGACCATGCTCGGCAACACTAAAGAGGTTTCCCCACTTGCCCGGTCTGGCAACACTTACAGCACCCTCCGGCAAGCGCCAGCCCTTGGTACGGTGTAACTGAATGCGCGCAGGCAAGTCATTCATGATTACTTTCCAGTAGCTCCAATTGAACGCCAGTACCCAGCGCATAATGCTCGGCGCAGTAGTGGAGGTTATCGCCGACTTCCTGAGCACAATAGTCGCACAGCGGCCGATCACAGGTTTTAGTACGCGTGCCAACCACGTAATCGCACAGGTTTGTCCCGACGTCTCCACATTCAGCGCAGTGTGGGCCGAGCTTTCCGCAGATATGCCCAACAGGTTTACGCTGCTTGTCGTATAGCGTGTAGCATGGCATAGCTAGTTTTCCCTGATAGCATTGGCTTCTAGTAGCACTGCCACTTGAGGTGTCAGACTGTGGCCTCAGAGATTCTGTCGATGTCGCTCTGTCCGATAACAGCCAACGTAGTCCAAAGTAGCTGGAAAGGGTCACTGGTGATCCTGGTAGCCGAACATTAGCTTGGGCAATGTTTTCAACTGAGAACGCCGTCTGCCCCTGACATTGCGACGCTAAGCGCCCTCAAATTGACCCCATCCAAGGTCGTCAGAACAATGCACGGCGCATACAAGATTAAGAGGTCACTTTGAACAAGCTTAAACGACTCGCAACCCTGTTCGGCGTCTGGCTGCTGCTGTTGGTGCCGGTCCAGATAATTTTGGATCCGTTGGGCCTTGGGGCGCCATATCCGCTGACGTATGCCAAAGCCTATAGCCCGCTAGTCTTCGTCGCGTCCAAGCTTGGCTATGCCTTGGGCTCTCCAGTCACGTGGCTTATCGCAGCGATTCTATCTGCTGCCATCGTTCAAAAAATGGCCGACCGGTCGGTCGCTCAAAAGAACGAGCCTTCTAACTAGCGTTAGGATCGTAGAGCCATGACTCGTCTCCTCGATTATCAAACTTCACCTACAAAACAAGGATACCCAGCGTGGGTTTCATATAGATTTTTCGGCAATTAGCGCAACACAAGTATTGCTACAAAATCCGTTGATTCCTATCGAACCTAACATCCAAATCCTGTGATGCAAGTGGCTACCCACGCGGCAACGGCACTAACGTTTCGGTGTCTATCCTGTATACAGACACATCCGCATCTCTACGTCGTAAGGAAACACCATGCACAAGGACAGGGAAACGTTAATCGCCATGCTCGACGCCCAGGTACAGCATGAAACCCGCTGGCTCCGACGCATTCCCCTCATGATTGGAATACTGGCCGCTGCAGTAGCCTGCTTTGGCTACTTCATGTCGTATTGGACGATCATGGTTGTGGCGCTTTTCATCCTTACCATCGGCGTAACTGCACAGGCTGTACTCTGGTTTGGACTGTGGGATTTGAAGAAGCGTCAATAAATTCGGATGTACACTTTATACATTCTCAATCCGCGAAAATAGCTGCTTGTTCGTAGCCATATTTCTTGGCCTGAGTGGACTTGCATCAGCGGATTTGTAGGGCAAGGTGGAGTTATCGGACACGGCCAGGAGCCCACGATGACCGCCTTCCAACCTACACAAGACGCCTTTGCCTTCCCTCAAAGTGAGGTAGCAATCCAGCTGCCCGAGCGCTCACTGGAGCAGAAGATCGAAGGGGCTGTGCAGGCCATCACCGTGTTGATCGAGCAAGGCTGGCATCCAGTCGTGGCATGGAGTGGCGGCAAGGACTCCAGCGTCACGCTGAACCTTACCCTGACCGCGTTGATCCGGCTCAAGGAGGCTGGCGCCACCCTCCCGACCCTGCACGTCTGCCACAGCGACACGCTGGTCGAGAACCCCGTGATCAAGGCCTTCAACCGCTCACAAGTCTCGCAGATCCGCGCCTACGCCAAGGCCCAGGGCATCGCCGTCAAGGTCTGGCTGGCCACGCCCAGTCTGAGCAACGACTATCTGGTCTCCGTAATTGGCGGCCGCACCATCCTGTCCGTCGGCAACAACACAAAGTGCCAACAAATGTTGACTGCTCCCCGCCCTGAAGGACGGGGATTCCCAATTCACTGCGAACAGGACACAGGTACTTGACCTGTGCCGCTTACATTCGCTCCAAGGGCTAACACGGCCAGCCCGGCCGCTTTGATATTAAGGGCGGCATTCACGTCGCGGTCATGCTCTGCCTTGCATTGAGGGCAAACCCAAGAGCGGACACTAAGCGGCATCGAGTCCATCACAAACCCACAGCCAGAACAACGCTTTGAGCTGGGAAACCAGCGGTCTATGGCGACCACTTGCCTGCCTGCCCAGGCGCTCTTGTATTGCAGCTGACGGACCAGTTCACCCCAACCCGCGTCGGCGATGGCTTTGCTCAGCCTGGGGTTTCTCATCATGTTTTTTACCGCAAGATTTTCGACACAGACCACTTGGTTTTCGTTGATTAGTCTGCGTGACAGCTTGTGTAAGCCGTCGAGTCGGCAATCAGTGATCCTGGCGTGAATCCTCGCAACCTTCTGGCGTGCCTTGGCTCGATTGGCAGAGCCAAGCTTTTTACGACTCAGCCGGCGTTGTGCCAATGCCAGCCGGGAGGCGTATTTGGCTGTATGGCGAGCATTTCTAGTGTGCACGCCGTCGGAGGTGACAAACAAGTCCTTAAGGCCCATATCGATGCCGACCATTTTCGGCGTGACGGGCAAGGCGTGTGGCTCAAATTCACACAGGCACGAGACGAAGTATCGCCCGGTGGCATCTCTGGAAACCGTCACGGTAGAAGGAGCAGACGGCAGGGCACGACTCCAGCGGATATTCAGAGGCTCGCTGCTTTTCGCCAGAAACAGCTCGCCGTCCCGGTACTTGAACGCCGAGGCCGTAAACTCTGCCGATTGATGGATTCGCTTTTTCCTGAAGGTGGGGTACCTGGCCCGTCCTTCAAAAAAGTTCTTGAGCGCCACCTGTTGATGCCTTAGACACTGCTGCAACGGGACGCATGAAACCTCATTTAGGAAGGCTAACTCAGGTTGTTTTTTAAGTGCGCTCAATTGCGCGCTAGCCGCACAGTAACCGATCCTCCGCTGTTTTTTCTGAAACTCTTCAGTGCGCCAGTTGAGCAAGCTGTTATAGACAAAACGCACACACCCAAAGGTTCGAGCAAGCAGTTCAGCTTGTTCAGTCGTTGGGTAGAAACGGTATTTGTAGGCGCGTTTTGCCATGATCAATTTAATACTTTCGATATACCAAAAGAGCGATGCCTGTCTGAATACACGCTGAGGTTAAATAAGCTTCGGGGGGCTTTTTCTGCCCAAGCGTCCATAGGGGTAGGGATAACGTGGGAGAAAGCTGAGCGCGCATAATTAGGCCTTTTAAAGAGTACTTAGACCTTTAGGCTCTCATGGGTCCTGCAGGATGCAAGTCAGCTGATCGGATAATTATTGAGCTTTTTCATGACTGCAAAACGCAGTACATTTGCAGTGCAATCATATGGACTGCCTCATGAAGCGCCCAAAGGATGAAACCCTATCTATTCGTACCTCGTCGGACATCAAGCAGCTGTTGCGGATGGCTGCCGAAAAAGAACACCGCTCTATCGCCTCAATGGTGGAGGTGCTGATCCTGAACTACGCGCAGAAGCATGGCTTCACGGCCGATGCGCAGCCAACGGACGGAGTGAAGAAGGGAAGCGATGGAACTCATTGATAATATCAGCCGCCTCCTTGGCGACGACCTAAAGCAGACACTCAGGCCGGGAGCGAGACTGAAGATCGCTGCATCCTGCTTTTCGATGTACGCCTTCGAGGCCCTGAAGGCGGAACTGGAAAAGATTGAGGAACTGAATTTCATCTTCACCTCACCTACTTTCGTTGCCAACGAAGTCACCGACAATATCCGCAAGGAGCGTCGGGAGTTCCACATTCCAAAGGTGGATCGTGAGCGTAGCCTGTACGGTAGCGAGTTTGAAATCCAGCTGCGCAACAAGCTGAACCAGCGCGCAATCGCCAAGGAGTGTGCAGATTGGATGCGGCGCAAGACCCGCTTCAAAAGCAACCGGACACAGGCGCCCATGCAGCAGTTTGCCTGCGTGCAGTCCTGCGCTGGCGACACGGGCGAGACCGCTTACATGCCGTTGCATGGCTTCACGGCAGTTGACCTGGGTTACCAGCAAGGCAATGCCGTGTCGAACCTTGTCAACAAGATGAATGAGCCGACCTTTGCAGCCACCTACCTCAGCTTGTTCGACCAGATCTGGAGCGACTCAGAAAAGCTGGAAGACGTGACGCAGCAAATCTGCGAGCACATCGCCTCGGTCTACCAAGAAAATTCCCCTGAAAGTATCTACTTTCTGATGCTCTACAACATCTTCAGCGAGTTCCTAGACGACATTGACGAGGACGTGCTCCCCAATGATCGGATTGGCTACCAAGATACGCTGGTCTGGCAGAAGCTCTTTAACTACCAGAAGGATGCCGCCACCGGCATCATCAACAAGCTGGAGACCTACAGCGGCTGCATCCTGGCTGACAGCGTTGGCTTGGGCAAGACCTTCACTGCGTTGGCAGTGATCAAGTATTATGAGCTGCGAAACAAGTCGGTACTGGTGCTGTGCCCTAAGAAGCTAGCCGGCAACTGGTTAACCTATAACAGCCCGCTCAAAACCAATATTTTCGCGGCAGATCGCCTCAGTTACCGTGTCCTGTGCCATACAGACTTGGGGCGCACCCGAGGTGAGTCGTTCGGCCTACCTTTGAACAATATAAATTGGGGCGGTTTCGACCTCATAGTCATCGACGAATCGCACAACTTCCGCAACAACGATGCCTACAAGGACAAGGAAACGCGTTACCAGAAGCTGATGAACAAGGTCATCAGGGAGGGCGTGAAGACCAAAGTACTGATGCTCTCGGCCACCCCGGTCAACAACCGCTTTGCCGACTTGCGCAATCAGCTGGCTTTGGCCTACGAAGGTGATTCGCAAAATCTCAGCAAGAAGCTCAAGATCAGCAAGAGCGTGGAAGAAATTTTTCGGAGCGCACAGGCAGCCTTCACCGTATGGTCGAAGCTGCGGCCGGAGGAGCGCACCGCTCGCGCCATTCTGGATTCGCTGGATTTTGACTTCTTCGAGCTGCTAGACAGTGTGACCATTGCTCGCTCCCGTAAGCATATCCAGACGTTCTACGACACGAAGGATATTGGCCAATTCCCGGAACGTCGCAAGCCGCTTTCCTTCCATTGTCCATTGACCCAGCGCTCCGACGTATTAGACTTCAACGAGATTTTCGAGCAACTGTCCCTGCTCAAGTTGTGCGTGTACACCCCGGCCGGCTACATCCTTCAAAGCCGGGTCAAGAAGTACATCGACCTGTTCAACGCGCAATCGGGTGATAAGAAGGAAAACCTCAGCCTATACGGGCGCGAGAAGGGCTTGCAGGCGCTTATGACCACAAACCTGCTCAAGCGCCTGGAAAGCTCCATCGAATCGTTCCGGCTGACATTGCAGTCCCTGCGTGAGAACCACGCCAACACGCTGGCAACCATTCGACACTTCAATGAAGTCGGCGGTATCGTCGCTAGTTCTTCCGAGGTGGCTGACCTCACCGACGTATTGGAAAACCTAGACGCAGAAGACGACGATCTGTCGATGCTGAACGGTGGCGAGATTGGCGGTAAGGTCAAGATCAGTCTGGCCGACATGGACTTGCCTTCCTGGGAGCATGACCTGAGCGTTGATCTGGAGATCATTGATGCCCTACTGGCCTCAATGAACAAGATCACTCCCGAGGACGACGCCAAACTGCAGCACCTCAAAGCACATGTGCTAGAAAAGATCGCCAATCCGATCAACCCCGGCAACAAAAAAATCATCATTTTCACGGCCTTCGCCGATACCGCTGATTACCTCTACGCCAACCTTGCGCCGAAGTTGCTGGCTCAACTGCAACTCCACAGCGCCAAGGTAACGGGAACAGGCTCGCCCAGATCTACGCTTAAGAAAAGCTACGACTTTCAGGAGCTGCTCACGCTGTTTTCGCCGCGTTCCAAGTCGAAGGCTCAGGTGCTCCCACAAGAGCCTGCTGAGATCGACCTATTGATTGGCACAGATTGCATCTCCGAAGGCCAGAACCTTCAGGATTGTGATTACCTGATTAACTATGACATCCATTGGAACCCGGTCCGCATCATCCAGCGTTTCGGGCGTGTTGACCGTATTGGCTCGTCCAACGCCAGTATCCAGCTGGTAAACTATTGGCCCGACATCTCGCTTGACGAGTACATCAACCTGAAAGAGCGAGTTGAGAGCCGGATGATGATTGCCGACGTGACAGCCACCGGCGACGACAACGTGCTTTCCGCGCAGGCTAACGACGTCACCTACCGCAAGGAACAGCTGCGCCGCCTACAGGAAGAGGTGATCGAGCTGGAAGACCTGAAAACCGGCGTGTCGATCACCGACCTGGGGCTCAACGACTTCCGAATGGACCTGCTCAACTATGTGAAGGCACATGGCGAGCCGAGCCATGTGCCTAACGGTATGCATGCCGTGGTCCCAGCCAATCCCGACTTGGGCCTAGAGCCGGGTGTGATCTTCACGTTGCGCAACCGTAACCCCGAGGTGAACGTCAACCAGCACAACCGACTACACCCATACTACCTCGTCTACATCGGGCGCAACGGTGAGGTAATCAACGATCACACCGAGGTCAAGCGCCTGCTGGATATTGTGCGCAGCGGATGCAAGGGCCAAGCTAAACCCATTTCCATGGCCTGCCAATCGTTTAACGCGGAGACAAACGACGGCAGGAACATGCAGCTGTACTCCGAGCTGCTGAGCAAGACCATTCGCTCCATGATTGAGGTGAAAGAAGAAAAGGACCTGGACAGTTTGTTCAGTGGGGGCAAGACCACAGCACTGACTAACACTATCAGCGGCCTGGATGATTTCGAACTCATCACCTTTCTTGTGATTCAGGAGGCTGGATGAGCGCATTTCCAGTCCGGCATCCGGCGTTTATCAACTACCCTAAGCAGGCCTCGTTCGGGCGTGTGCTGCCCAAGAATAAAGTTTACGAACACAGTGGGGCCAGCACCCGTCTGAAAAATCTGTTCGTGGAACAGGTCGAGCAGATCGTCTGGCAGTACAAGCTCGCACCGGAAACCATCAACCTGCCTGCGAGGGCGGCTGTCCCGGAGGTGCAGGTTTTCCGCATCGTTCTGAAAACTCAGGACCTGTCCGTCGATGTCTTGAAATGCATCGACGGCGTTGTGCAGTTTCCTGTCATCTTCGAGCTGGAGTACGAGGGAAAAACCAAAATCATAGCTGCTCACAAGCGCCCCAACGAGGCGGATGCCAGCAAATGGGTCTTCAGTAACTATTTTTCGACCCTTTGGATGCCCTCCGACAGCGAGCGCGACCATATGCCGGTAGCGCTGGATATGGCTGGACTATACGAAGCCTTACTGCAGCGGCTAATTCCACTGGCACCCCGTGCGGAGGAACGCTTCACAGCCTTAGTCGAGCGCTTAGAAAACGTAAAAGCCAAGCAGCGCGAAATCGAGAAGGTACGTGCCAAGCTGGCTAAGGAAAAGCAATTTAACCGCAAAGTAGAAATCAACGGCACTTTGCGTCAGCTGAATAACGAACTTGAGGAACTGAGCCACTGAAATCCGTGGTTCGAGAAAAGAGTATGGACAAACTGAAAATGCATTCTCCCGATCTGACGCAGGACAACATTGCTCGTATTCGTGACCTGTTTCCCGGCTGCGTGACCGAAGCCAAAGGAGAAGATGGTAGCGTAAAGCTGGCAGTGGACTTTGACCAGCTGCGCCAAGAGCTATCGGAATCAATCATAGAAGGGCCGCAGGAGCGCTATCACCTGAATTGGCCGGGTAAGCGCGAAGCACTACTGACGGCCAATGCGCCGATTGCTAAGACGCTACGTCCTTGCCGGGACGAAAGTGTGAGCTTTGACACCACAAAGAATCTATTTATAGAGGGCGACAACCTCGATGCGTTGAAGTTGCTGCAGGAAACTTACCTTGGCCAGGTTAAGTTGATTTATCTCGATCCGCCCTACAACCGAAAAAAAGGAAATAACCTTATCTATCGAGATGATTTCGTGGGAAACACTTACGAGTATCTTACGCAAAGCAATCAATCCGATGAACAGGGAAACCGCTTAATTGCTAACACAGAGGCGAACGGACGATTCCATTCTGATTGGCTTAGCATGATGTATCAGCGGCTACGTGTCGCACGAAACCTGCTATCACCAGCTGGAGTCGTTGCTATCTCCATTGATGACGCTGAAACAGCAAATGTGCTTCATCTTTGTTATGAAATATTTGGCGAATCGAACTTTCTTGGCACTCTGATCTGGAAGAACGCCACTGATAACAATCCAAGCAATATCGCCATTGAGCATGAAAGCATTCACGTTTTTGCTCGAAGTAAGAGCGACCTTGAAGGTATTTGGAAGAGCTCTGTTTCAGATATCAAAGAAGTACTAATTAAAATTGGTGATGACCTCATATCCAAATATTCGAACATTGATGACCTTCAAGCTGCTTACACTGAATGGTTTCGTCAAAACAAAGCTCAATTAGGACCTCTAGATCGCTACAAATACATTGATCTAGGCGGCGTATACACGGGCAGCCAGAGTGTGCATAACCCTGGCAAAGAAGGCTACAGATATGACGTGCTACATCCTATAACTGGTAAGCCGTGCAAAGAGCCTCTTATGGGATACCGGTTTCCCAAGGAAACAATGAATCGACTTCTGGCCGAAAAAAGAATTTTATTTGGAGAAAATGAATCCAAAATAATTGAGTTGAAGGTTTACGTATCTGAGTTCGAAGACAAACTTTCTAGCGTCTTTGAACTCGACGGAAGGACTGGTCCATACGACCTAAAGTCTCTGTTCCCAGAAGGAAAGAAAGTATTTTCCAACCCCAAACCTGTTCTGTTGATGGAGCGTCTTGTTTCTTTCATGACGGGCCCGAAGGACATTTCTCTTGATTTGTTCGCAGGATCATCCACTCTTGCGCATGCGACAATGGAAATCAACCGACGCGAGGGAAGCAATCGTCGCTTTATCTGTGTGCAACTCCCCGAGACTATTGGCCAAGAAAGTAAAGATGCGAAAGAGGCGCTCCAATTTTGTACTCAGATCGCTCTTAAACCATTCATTTCAGAGATATCAAAGGAGCGTATTCGTCGCGCAGGAGTAGCCATTCACCAGAAGAATGGTGCCGCAGGGTGGAATCAGGACATCGGATTCCGCGTCCTGAAAGTTGATACCTCCAATATGGTCGACGTGTATTACGCTCCCGATTCGCTGAATAGGAACAACCTCGATCTGTTTGTTGACAACATTAAACCGGACCGAACCCCTGAAGATCTTTTGTTCCAAGTGATGCTTGACTGGGGCGTTGATCTCGCTCTACCCCTCTCCAAAGGAGCCATACAGGGCAAAGAAGTCTTCTTCGTCGATGGCAATGCATTAGTAGCTTGCTTCGATGCCGATGGCGGCATTGATAAAGACTTCGTGAAGGAGCTAGCTAAGCACGAGCCCTTGCGAGTAGTGTTCCGTGATGCAGGTTTCAAAGACAGTGCCGTCAAGATCAACGTTGAACAGATTTTTAAGTCGCTCTCGCCTTCCACCGAAGTGAAATGCATCTAAGGAGTAGGCGATGAAACTTAAATTCAAGATACAGCCCTACCAAACCGCTGCCGTTCAGGCAGTGGTGGATTGCTTCAAAGAGCAAGCGCCACAGCATGGCGGGGTTCGCTATCGTTTGGATACTGGCGTAAAGAAAGCGGCTCCTCCCAGTCTCCAACCTGCCCTCGATCTGGAGGTGGATGCGCTCGCAGACCACGAGGCTGCCTTCCGCAATGCCTATGTGACCTTGTCCGAATCTGCTCTGCTAGACAATATCCAGCAAGTGCAGCGCTTGCAGAACCTGCCGGTATCTACCGAGCTGGTCAAGACCAAGGTCAGCAAGCTTAATCTCGACATCGAGATGGAAACCGGCACGGGCAAGACCTACTGCTACATCAAGACGATCTTTGAGCTGAACAAGCAGTACGGCTGGAGCAAGTTCATCATCGTGGTGCCCAGCATCGCCATCCGTGAAGGTGTCGCTAAATCGCTGGAGATTACGGCTGATCATTTTCTGGAGACGTACCAGAAGAAGGCGCGCTTCTTTATCTATAACTCCAAGGCGCTGCACCATCTGGAAAGCTTCTCGTCTGACGCAGGCATCAACGTGATGGTGATTAATGTTCAGGCTTTCAATGCGACAGGCAAAGATGCCCGCCGTATTTATGAAGAACTGGACGACTTTCAGTCGCGAAGGCCTATTGATGTTATCAGCGCCAATCGGCCCATCCTCATTCTGGACGAACCCCAGAAGATGGAAGGCGGCAAGACACTAGATTCGCTGGTTAATTTCAAGCCATTGATGGTGTTGCGCTATTCCGCCACCCACAAGACCACGCACAATAAGATTCACCGCCTGGACGCGCTGGACGCCTACAACCAGAAGCTGGTCAAGAAGATCGCCGTGCGCGGTATTTCGGTTAAAGGCTTGGCTGGTACTAATGCTTATCTCTACCTGCAAGGCATTGATGTATCTACCAAAAAACCGCCTGAGGCCCGTATAGAGTTTGAGCAGAAACTTGCCAGCGGCCAGATCAAACGCGTGGTACGTAAGCTGTCCAAGGGAGACAATCTCTTTGTGTTGTCAAACGAGCTGGACCAGTACCGTGGCTATGTCGTGTCCGACATCAACGCCATCACGGACACCCTGAGCTTTACCAATGGCGTCGAGTTGCTGGTAGGCGAAGCAGACGGCGACGTGAATGAAACTGCGCTGCGCCGCATCCAGATTCGGGAAGCAATCAAGGCTCACTTCGATAAGGAACAAGCCCTGTTCCAACAGGGTATCAAAGTACTGACTCTGTTTTTTATCGACGAAGTTGCCAAATATCGCGACTACAGCTCAGCTGATGAAAAGGGCGAGTATGCCCGTGTGTTCGAAGAGGAATACCAGCTCTACCTGAACGAAGTCTTGGATTTGGACGAAACTCCCTACATTAAGCATATCAAAGGCATTGCCGTTGAGAAGACCCACAGCGGCTACTTCTCAATCGACAAGAAGACTAAAAAACTAGTGGACCCAGTGATGGGTAAGAAGGCGACCGAGACAGACGATGTAGACGCCTATGACCTAATCCTCAAGGATAAGGAGCGTCTGTTGTCTCTGAACGAACCGGTACGCTTCATCTTCTCGCATTCGGCCTTGCGTGAAGGGTGGGACAACCCGAACGTATTTGTTATTTGCGCTCTCAAACACAGTGACAATACGATCTCTCGTCGTCAGGAAGTGGGGCGCGGCCTGCGTCTGTCAGTGAACCAACATGGCGACCGGATAGACCATCCGTCTATCGTTCACGACGTCAACGTACTGACTGTGGTGGCGAGCGAAAGCTACAAAAACTTTGTGGCCGCTTTGCAGAAAGACATCAGCGAATCCCTGTCGGCCCGTCCACGTATTGCGGACAAGGCTTATTTCACTGGCAAGGTACTTAATACTGATGGAGGCGCGGTCACAGTTTCCGACGATCAAGCCACTGACATTGAGTTTTATCTGATTCAGAACGGATACGTTGATAAGAAGCGCAACATCACTGAGAAATACCATCAGGCCAAGAAGGCCGAAACACTGGCAGACTTGCCGGACGAACTCCTGCCATATAAAGATCAAGTGTTCCAGCTGATTGACAGCGTATTCAGCGAAAGCCAGATCATGCTGCCAGAGGATGGCCGCAAGGCGAAAAAACTCGAGCCCAACGCCAACTTCGAAAAGCAGGAATTCAAGGACCTTTGGGCAAGGATCAACCGCAAGGCTGCGTACACCGTAGACTTTGACTCTGAGGAGCTTGTCAGCAATGCTGTAAAAGCTCTCGATGAGCAGCTGCGCGTAACGCCACTGCAGTACACCATTCAGCGCGGTGAGCAATCTGCACAGGTGACTTACGATGGTATGAAGAGTGGCGATTCTTTTGTATTAAAGGCTACTAATATAGACAAAAATGTCCATTCAATTCATTCAGCCGTGAAATACGATCTGATTGGTAAACTGGCTGAAGGCACGCAGCTTACGCGGCGAACCGTGGCGGATATCTTGCGCGGTATCAACGTAGCCGTGTTTGCCCAATTCAAGACCAACCCTGAGAACTTCATCGCCGAAGCGGTTCGGTTGATCAACGAGCAGAAGGCGGCGGTTATTATTGAGCATCTTGCCTATGATCCTGTGGCCGATCAGTTTGATTTGAACATCTTTACCACCGGACAGACCAAGCAGGACTTCAGCAAGGCCGGCGATAAGCTCCAGCGCCACATCTACGATTACGTCCTGACTGACTCCAACATCGAGCGGGAATTTGTTAAGGAATTGGATACCTGCACCGATGTGGTCGTCTACGCCAAGCTACCGCGTGGCTTCTTGATCCCAACCCCCGTGGGTGATTACAACCCGGACTGGGCCATTTCCTTCAAGGAAGGAGCCGTCAAGCACGTCTACTTCGTTGCAGAAACCAAAGGTTCTATGTCTTCGATGCATCTTACTCCGATTGAGCTGACCAAGATTGACTGTGCTCGCAAGTTCTTCGACGAGATAAATAGAAAATATGCGCCTGAGAACGTTAAGTACGACGTGGTTAACAGCTTCGGCAAGCTGATGGAGTTGGTGAAGTAGCTTGTACTGAATGAAATAATCATAAGGGGCGGGATCTGGGTAAACGGCTGCTGACCTTGTGAGCTAACCACATGGCGGGATCAACCAAAGTTTTTTGAATGCATATCGACTTGATCAGCCTTTGGAAAGCTCCGTGGCGACTACTCAAGGCAACACCATTAAGTAGGCCTGAGCCAAAATTGCTCAACTGTCCAAATATTGCACCTTCCTCAACGCAAAGGCGATCCAAGCGTTTTGGAAGGTTGCGGGTTAGTCTGTCTTCGGGGGCCAACACTTTGGATCTGTATAAGCGATAATCTGCCCTCGTACATGAAGGCCCGGCACTTTGATCCCTCTGCCCGTTGCTGGCTGAGCCGGCAGGTAGACGAGCGTACCGGCCGCATCAAGATCAGTCCCAATGCCTACAGCCCTGCGTATACGCTTGAGCTCCTGCGCCTGATCCTTACCATTCAGATTCAGGAAGAGGAAAGCGCGCGCCAGCTGGGTATCAAACCACGCTTCACAGTTCTTTCCATGCGCCAGATCGTAGCCATCGACATGTTGTGGGGCCGCTATGGCTATCACAAGCCGTTTATGGCGTTGCGGACCTATCTGGAGATCTACGAGCAGGACGCGCGCTATCCGATACCCGATATCTCGAACCTGCCCACATGGACCGAGAAGGATGTCGCTTTTCGCGCCGAGGCCGTCCTGTGCGACGAATTTTACGGCTCTCTTTTCGACGGGCTGCGTAGTCTTGATCATGCGGTGGCTGGCGCTGAATCGCTCACCGTGACGCGCCAGGGTGAGCTTGTGACTGATGTCGTGACTACCGACGAGTTCGCCATCGACGAGGAAGGCCTTGAGCTGTTCCTGTCCCTTGAGCTTGACCACGCCCTGAACCGCGTCTCGCTCGACGCTGCGCCCTCGTCAGCCGTTCACTATCTGTTAGGACTCGGCACCGTATCGTTAAGCAAGGGCGGCCATGCTGAATGGTCGCGCATGCTTCGGCTCAGCAACCAGATCTGGCGATTCGACCTGATAGCGGTCCTGCACGACCCGCTGGCGCTGATCGAGCGGCTTAATCTGTTGAGCCAGAAAAAAGGGGACGTACCGATGGCGGCTAAATGCGCTGACAAACATGGCCAGCTGGATCTGTTTACGTGTTGAGGGCATGAGGAAGGTGTGCGGGCCGTGGCGAAATTGCGACAGGAGGCAGACACAAAGCCCGCAAATGATGGCCTATTACCATTGTTTGTTTGCGGGCACTTGCATAATGGAAAAGTCGTGGGAAAAAAGAAGGTGCGCCAATCAGAGATGCGCATCCTATACATCCTCGACATCAAGGATGTTAAGACCTAAAGGAGTCCACATGAGCGCCTCGAAATATCCGTTTGACGTCATATCGATCCCCGTTATCGACATACATCATCTCGACGAAGCTACCGCTGTCCGTTTGGAAAGCGAAGGCGACGACAATCCATGGTGCCGTTGTGCACTGTGCAAGGACGGGATTATTCTGGAGCTGGGTGACATGGAGCTGGATGACGAGAGCATCCCGCAATGTCTGCTGGATCTCAGGCGCTGGAGCCAGGACAAGCAGATCTCCATGTGGGTGATGCTTGAAGCATTGGGCGAACCACTGGACGATCTGCCCGTGTACAGTTGGTAAATCCATTAACTTGGGAGCGAGTACCCACATGGCCAGCCGTGAATTGCTGGAGCTTCGCGCCAAGTGGGCGGCTGATGCTGCTACAGCTGAGGAGGTGGCTCGCTGTCTTGAGCTTGAACGTCGGGCCGAGGTTGCAGGCAATATCCGTTTCGTACTCTGCTTTGCGGCTGTGCTTGCTACAGCACTCGGCCTTATCGGCCTGGTGGTCTCCAATGTCTATCCTGTTGAAGGCTCTTTGGTGACCTGGCAGAACGCCGGGTTTACTGGCGGCCTGCTGGGTCTGATTGCAGGGACATATGTCGTGATCAAGGGTGCGCAGTCGTGACGGCGCTTCCCTCACCCCTCCAAGCGTGCGGATACAAAAAAGCCGACAGCGTTAAGGCGGTCGGCTCTACGTCAGCTAATAGGGGCTTACTAGCTGGCACCTTTGGCTGACGGGGAAGAAAGCGCCCCTGTAGCCTTTGGATCCTTGCCCCCCTCCTCGTCCTGCATCTGCAGACGACGCATCACTGACAGGAAGGCTTCCATGGGCTGTGCCCCACCCAACAGGATGCGCTGGCCAGTCTTGTTATCCACGACAAAGGTGGCCGGCGTGCCATTGGCGCCGTTGCTCTTGGCCAGTGCCACGGACTGCTGGAGCTTGCCCATGTGTCGGCGCTCGGTCATGCACTGCTTGAAGGCACCTGAATTAGCGCCCAGACGACTCGCCAGGCCATTGAGATCCACCTCCTGCCCGGGCTGCTTGTAGAGCTGATCCAGCATCACCCAGAACGCCTGATTGCCCTTTACCTCGGAGACACACTCCAGGGCATGGGCCTGCACCTGTGAGGTGGACGAAAGGATGGGCATGTTCTTGTATTCCCAGTTCACGGTACCGCCTGATGAGTCCACGATCTGCTTGGGCGTTTCATGAAAGCGCTTGCAATACCCGCACTGGGTATCAGCGAATTCCACCAGCGTAAAGCGAGCCTTGGTGCTGCCATAGATGTGCTGGCCTGCCTTGCGACCCTCAAGGCTGTCAGACGCCGCCTGATAGCCCTCAAACATCTGCTGGCGGGCCTGATCGGCTTCACGGGTACGGATATCCGCCAGTGTGGTTTCGATCGATGCCTGCAAGCGCTCGGGCGAGGTGGCTGACTGTACGGTTTGCGCCAGTTCATCCATTCTCTTTTGCGTCTGGTGAGACTGATAAAACATACCGCCCACAACTGTTGCGCACGTTACAGCAAGCGCAATGACTACAAGTTTGTTCGAATTCTTGTCACTCATTTTAAAACTCCCGCTTTAATATATAGTGGCGCTTTGATGTAACTTTGCTACATATTAATAATTATAATGGCACTTTGAGCTTCAATTGCCTTTAAGATCTAGCCTAACCATATTCTTACAATATGTAACAAAACGTGTCCTTTAATTAATGTTTGAGAAACGTATCGCAAATAGTGGGCAGTATGTCAGCGAGCAGAATTAAATAAAGTGCCATTGCATAACCGGCCACTCCCGTCCCTAAAGCGCCTGATATGGAAGTTGCAACGGCTTTTGTACAGCAGACCGGTAATGGCTCTCCAAAAAACCTTCCCTGAAAGAAGCCCCACCCCTCCATAACAATTGCGTTACTCAATAAACAGACAATGAATAATCTGCCCAGTGACTGATTAACGCCAAGACAATAAACCGTACCACAGGCAAATGCCGTTGAGGTAAACATTAGCAAGGTTATGGATAATCTATTGGGATATCGCATGGCTATCTCCCTTGAAAGAACTGCCAGAAGAGTCTGGAAAAGAAACAATATTGGTTTTGAATCCCTTGCGGACAGGAATAGCAACCAACCAGCCATTTGGCATGAGTTCGATCAGAGATTGGAAAACTGCCCCATCCAGATAGTCCACTGGATGGCCGGTCATGTCGGATAGAGGACGAGTCAATACATGCCTTGGCTTGAGTTCGATGATGTCAGGGCAACAGCTGGCTAGATGGGATTGAACAAATGAGAACGGGGGAAACTTGTTTGAAAGATGCCCTGAGTAGACACACAGAAGTGCAATTCGGGCAGTATCATCTGCACCATACTTGTCATGACCGTTAAAGTAGGAAACCAACTCTCTTAACTCGTCAATCGACATTGAAAGCAATAGCTGGTTTATGACCGATCTTTTACGAGTAGGTAATGCTTCAAGTAACTGAATGGCTGAGATGTGCATACGAAATCACCTATGAAAGAAAACCTACTTTCATAGTACAGGGAAATTTCAGGATGCAAGCCCAGCGATCAGGCTGGAAAAATAACTGGCATAAAGCTGGACTAATCCGCTGTTAGTCCTATTTCAGAAAGAAACGGTTTCAAATATTGATCTGCATTCTGGCCAGGCGACCCTCGGTCATACTGTCCAACTCCCAAAAGTCGAGACCGAAATCCGTATCTATTGCTTCGCCAATATAACGAAAGTCTGTTTCGCGGTTTTTGGCAAAAACGCCATGCGGAACCTCTTCATCCTCAAATAACCACTTGCGTAGATTAAAATCGATTACCAGTTGATCATTGGTGTGCTGAAGATAAGCACAGGCGTCAGGCGAGAGTTCTATCCAGTAATGCGGAACAATAATATGACCTGTGCTAACTCTGATGCACTGCCCTCGCATGAGTCTATAAGACACACTGGCACGCTTAAATAAATAAGCTGTACAGGCAGAAAATCCATCGCAGTCAAGATCTTTGATGTACTCAAGGTCGCACAGTTGTAATTCCAGTAGTTGAGCCTGATTGCTGTACATAGTATTCACCGAAAACAAAGCTACTCGTTATTTGAATAGGCATCCGTAATATTCTTGAATCGTGAGAGCCTGCTCCTTATTTCAGTAATGAGCGACTGTCTCTGTCTGAACTTTGCATAATCATTCTCGGTATCTTCCACATTTTCCTTCTCCCAGGGGTAGGCATTAGAAAGCGCAGCATTGCTGTATCGAAATTTATGCCGTGGCTTGGAAATATGTTTGGCGGTAAATACTCGCTTTCCTCCCGCCTTGGGTTTGAGCAGATAAGTACTGTGGTACCAGACAATTGCAAGCGTGTTCTTGATAAGCCGAACTCTACTACCAAGGCGCGGATACTGTTTGTTCTCTTCCTGCCCTTCTCTTGCTTTCTCCCAGAAATACTCACAGGTCTCCTTTGCTTGAAGCGCATTCAAGTAGGTCAAACGCTCCACATGGCGCTCCAGCACCGCAAGGGTCTGCTCAGTCAACTCAAGAAGCGTTGCAGCATCCATCCCTGAGGTGGCCAGAGACTCCTTGGCTTCAAGGAGCTGGCTCAGTTTCTCGTTTGTAATCTGATCTGTCATGTTTCTGGTCTCCAGCATCCACCCTTTCATGCTTGTAGAGGGCTAACCGATAAGGTCAATCCTGCGGCTAGAAAATCAGCACGCTCGTGTAATCGTATATCGCCTACTAACCAACGCCGCAAGTGAGAAAAAAAGCATAAGCATTTAACATGGTTTATTCATTTGGTAATTCAACGTCTAAAAATGAGGATTTCTATCCTTGGCACGATTTTCAGTTGTGCGTTGAATTACCAATACTATAAGGATGAATTGAGTAGTTTTACCAGTTCATCCGCGCTACAGATGTAAATTACCAATATGATATTGGCAATGGTCAGTCCATCTACAAAAATGCCAAACACGCAATAGAGAACAGGGGTTTTACCAATGCTATGGGTAGTTTATGGAGTGGTTACCATGTCTACTCCCGGTCTTGACCATGAGGAAAACACCAGCTTTTGGCGACAGGTAGTGACCAGGTTGATCGAACACGCCGAGCAATCTGAAGGGCGCAAATGGTGATGTGCGATTTGAAGCCCAGGAAAGGTTGTCCGAGAGGGGCTTTAAGCGCCTGCAGATGCCACAGGAGGGCTTTTCGGATGCAACCCGCTACCTACCTAGCGGAAATGGTGTGAGCAGGTCAAACGGCAAAAAAAGGGGAGCTATCAAGGCTCCCCCTCATTTGCAAGGTAATCAGAACCTAGAAAGAGGCCTGCCCTGCCTCATGTTGCGAATAGATTGATCTCTTCATGCCTGACCATATAGGTGTTCGCTCATCCATGACGTTTCCATGCATCCCGACAAGGCTGATCGCGTTAGGGCAGCCACCGATAGTACCTTTGTAGAATTCGGCATGAGGTGTACCGCAACGTGAGCAAATCTCAAGAGAGATCTCTCGGCGCTGATAAGCTGATGCCAGCGAATATACCTCACTGATCGTGAGCGGCTTTATAGTTCTTTCATTAAATCTATTTTGCTGTTTAAGGTCCGCAAGGAAAATATAATAGGCCTGAATCAGCAGATCGATATCAACCACTCCATGTTCCTTACCACACATGACTACATATATATGTAAAAACAAGGAAGCTATCTTTCTTTGTGTTGTATTCTTGACAATCGTCGGAACACTACGGCCCAGGCGATCACGCCGCTCTTCTTTTTGCAATGTCATTTCTTTGCGTAGCTTACGCAATGTCTTGACACTTATTTGTGTCTCTAGCTCTATCACCTGAGTATTGAAGTTGTGGCGTAGCATCTTCCTGGCAGTCTCAAGTCGATAACTAGCCTCAACACTCTGATAGATCACAACTACCTTTTTTCCCTTGTCTTTGTCGGTCATGTTAGAGTTCCACGGCTGAGTTTAAGCACTGAAGTTGAATTCGGCTCAACGCCTCAATAAAATAATCCGTAACACCAATCCCATTTACAATTTGTGGGTCGAACCTCAGTAATAACTTTCCTGAGGAGGTGTTGCGCACTAAATATCTCAGCTGGGTTTCAGAGATATTTATTAGGAATTCGATCTCCTGAGTTGACAGACCATAACGTAATCGTGCAACACCAGCTCCGTATTTGTGTGTACAGAGTTTAGCCTGCATAAAGTATCGATACGCGAATTCCTGAATTTGCGTTAGCTCACCATTGCCTTTAGTTGTCATTGACTTGAGACAAGATCGGGCTTCATTTTGATTGATAGTTCCGCGGAAATGCAGAACTATGGAATCAGAAAGATTCATGATCGTTTGAAACGAAAGCTCGCTTAAACGAGAAATCTCACGACTATGGAATTTAAAGGCCCTTAGATTCTCTAGGCTGCCAGATGTAGCACTCTGATGTATATAAGACCAGATTTGCTGATTCAAATCCGCAACGTCTTTACAGCTTCCATCTCTGATGCTCAATTCGTTGGTATTGAAAGCGCTCATTCTTCGCAAACCCCACCTATAACGTATGAGATGTTCTTGCATATAGCCAGAACCCTTGCTCCGTAGTTTCTGGCTAATGCTTCTTCCTTAATATTGTGATATCGGCCAATACCTAGTTCCAGATCCCCAGGCGCAGACTTTATCCGCTCACTCAATATAGACGCACCCATTCTCAGTCCGTTTTCAGGACTTAATAATGATTTTGGATCTTTAATACGGTCGGAATTCCAGTACAAATTAACCTGCATTATTCCAACATCAACTGACCGCGCACTTCTCAAAAGCTCAGTCAGAATGTTCTCCGCCTCAGCCAACGTTTTGGCGTAATAGGCCTTGGTTGCAGTGCGCAAGGTATAAGGCCATGGGCTTATACCTTTATCAGATGAATAAGCTGACTCTGCAAGTGCAACTGAATAAAGTAGGTTTACCGGCAACCCATGTTCTCTTGCTATTTCACCAAACAGCGAATTATCAAGGTCAGCATGGGCTTTATTTACGGATAGCGCTCCGAGGGCGAAAGCCAGTAATGCAATCTTTTTCATGTTTCCCCGCCTGCTAAGTCTTAGCTTGGTCTGAACTACCTATCCATTTTCCACAAAAATTCCATTATGCAAGTGTCACATTCAGAATGACGCTAAAATCTTTCGCAGCGGAGAATTACCGGCTTCGTGTCCGAATATTGCGCAGATTGGTTTCTTGTAATCAATACCTTTGGACAAACGGCCAAAAGCTGACTTGAGCAAGAAAAAGAAGAACATGAGATATGCCCTTGAGCAACTCGATATAGCGGAGAGTTGAGCCAGGCAATCACAAGAATAGAAGGCAAACAGTCGTTAGAACATTTGCTTGAATCAAAAGCTGGTAGAGACTACGAGCTGAGTGTTGCTATAAATGTGTTTCTAAAGGGCTGCTTCTTTAAAGAGGCCAGCTACCTCGGAAATGAAATGTAGTCTATGTTTTGGGGTAAGGGCAACCGCCTTTGCATTTTTTTTCACAGGATCTTTCAACCACTGGATTTCGGTTCTTAACAGGTACCCACTATGGCCACATCACCTAGCGCTACACTTACCCCAAAGACGCCACGAGTGTTTAGGGGCGTCCTGTATGCAAACCTGGTGTATCTGTTGATACTTGCAGGAGCCCTTGCCCTACAAAGCGCAGTAGGTAAACCTGTAATAGCTGCTGGTCTGCTTCTCGCCATATTCCTGATTTTTTTGCCAGCGAGCATCATGATAGGAGCCGGCGTTAGAGCGGCTTATGCCACCAGGTCGGGAAAGATCCTTTTTCTTACCATCACCGTGCTTCTGAGCGTTTTGCTTGCACAGGACATGATTCCTGATGAGGCGCTCCGGATGATAGCGTGGTGCTGGATTGGGGTTGGCCAGCCTGTGATGCTGCTTAGTCTTATCGCGCGGGTAATCTCCCGAAGCAAGGCTCCAAGAAAGGCAAGGGGTAGTTCAGGTTGTAGGGTGAGACCTACTAGCGATCTAAGCTATGAGCGGAACCCGGCAGATGACTACTCAAAAAAAATGCTTATGGATATGAGGTATGCGTATTATCTCCATGAACGGGCGGTTCACGATACGCGCCTTTCCGATCCTGCTACCCCTCCGCCAGTATTGCCCTATTAAATAAAAGCCCGCATATGCGGGCTTTTTCTACTTCTGTTATTCCTTACCAACTATATCCTTGCCGTTGATCACAGCGCCTATACGACTTCCATATTGAAGTTCACTGCGCTCGAGCTCAGGGTTTCGAGCGGCGAACTCAATATGCTCATACGCTTTTTCCATTCCCATACGCTTGCTCTGTTGTTCCTCTGCAGGCATGTCGGCAAAGCTCTTGTATCCTAGTCGGTGAGCGGTTTTTTCAAGGTCCTGATTGATAAGCGCTTGCCGAGAATCATCGATATGTACGGCGTCAGCTACATCAACGGCTAGTCCAGTAAAGAACGAGATTCCATTTGCTGGTATATCTGCAACCTGCTTGGCTACGGTTCGAACTTGGTTTTCTGCCGTGAATTGCGATCCATAAAACTCAGCCATCGCTTCGGTGTGACCGAGACGTAACGCCTCTTCCCGCTTACGTTCAGCCATCTGTTCTCCAGAGCGTGCAAGACCCTCTTGGGATACTCTTTCGCTCTTGCCCTGCATTGCTGCAGACATTTGTCCAAAATATACCGCCGAGGCCTGCTCATTGGTCATGTTTTCAGTCACCTCATCGCCCAGGAAACCTCCCACTACAGCTCCCATGACAGATCTGAGCGCACCAGAGACAGGCCCATCGCTTACTTCGAATCTTGAAAGATCCTCACCTCGCTCGCTGGCCGCTTTGAATTCGGCCAGTTTCTCGTCATCCCAGCCAGAAATCTTCCTCGTAAACTCGGCTGCTTTCTCGTATCCCCAGCTTTGGGCTCCAGCGACCGAAGCGCCTACACTCGTTGAAAGCAACGCGCCTTCAGCGGTCTGACCCAGCCCAGCATTGCTATACGCACTAGATCCCTTGGGCGCATTTATGACGGAATCAAAGACGCTGTTGATCTGATCGGTCTGGACTTTCGTGCCCCAGGCAGAAGCTTGCACTTCTGTTTTTTGACTTGCGCGCTCAAAAGCTTCACCTACTGGGCCATTACTCGACATGTTCTGCATAACAGGGGGAACATGTGCGGATGTCGAAGATCCACGCTGAACGTCATCTCTATTGACCGCACGAGGTGCTTGGATGTTTTCCGCATCGTCCCTGACGCCTTGAGCGATATTCGCAGACTTGTCTTCTAGATCGGAATTACGGCTGTATGACGCTTCTGGAGAACTCTGCATATTTCTTCCCAGCGCCTTACCAATCACATCTCCTACTACACCAACAGAGTCGTAGTACTTGCCTTCATCCTTGAAGTTGTTTCTCTCCCCCATTACTGCAATGGCTGCGGCTACGAAAGCCTTTTTCTCATCCATACGATACGGGTTGTCCATATCGGTATAGCTGTTCTTGAGCTCATTGATGTGGCGCTTAACGTCTCTGTCCGCGTAGTCACGAACAAAACTATGCAGGGATCCGAAGGCATCCTTGTTGTTCGCAACCGTATTGGAAATATCGTTAAGCGTGAGGCCTGTTGTTGAGGCAAAACTCTGTGAAAGAGAGGACGTCTTCGCGTAATCCCGACTGGCATCTATTGACTCCGACGCTAAGCTTTGTAGCTGACTGGCCCGCTCCTCGCCCAGGATATTGGAAAGCGTTTTGGTGTTCATGCTCTTGATATCATGAGCAAGGGAGTCGCTTAGGGTTGCGCCTTGTGTTTGCGTATAACCTGCATTTTGCAGGTACTTCATACCTTCAGCCTCGTTATACTTGACCGAGTTAGACTCAGAGCTAGTCTGACTCCCCTGAATAGTAACTCCGCCTCCAACTCCTCCGCTTCCATCAGCCTTTGTATCATTCTCCTGAGACTTACCAGCTTGTTTGCCGCCCTTTGGCAAACTTAGATCGAGCCTAGCCTGCCCTCCCATAGTCGCAACCATAGCGCCAGCCACAGCATTCACATGCTCTGCACCTAACCCATGATCACGGACATAGCTAGTGGCAGCGCTCATCACAGCCTGTGATGACTGATCTTCGCGATTACTGATTTGCCGGCCGAACTGCTCGGCTAACGCGTAGGTTTGCTGTTGCGATACGTTGTCCGTTAGCGAGTTTGAAAGTGTCCGAGAGAACTGCTCACGCTTGCCCTCTGCAAAGCGTTCAGACGATGAAGCGGCACTTCCGAGTATTGAATTGAAGCTGAAGTTCGGAAGCAGGCTGTCGGCGCCGGTTCCTGCCGTCCCACCTACGTTCGTGTTGCTGTTCATGGCCAGGTTATTCAGGGCCGGGCCATTACTGATTGCATCGGGCGTCGCAATCTTCTCATTGATATGGTCTGCACCATTCATGCGCTGCGCCAGTGATGCCCAGGCATAGGTCGACCCTGTAACCAGCATCAATGTCAGCACAGGTGTGGCTGCGGCCAGCATCCCTCCGGTGGCCAGCCAGTTGGCCAGGATCTCATCTGACCGGTAGAGCCCATAAAAGGAATCAAGGGCAACTGCAACACCACTTGTAGCCCCTGCATCGGCGGCCAGCTCCGCACTTGCTGCCATATAGAGATACAGATTGATTATCGCCAACACCGGCATCCACAGCTGTATCCAGATCAGCATCTGAATATATTTGCCTACCAGCTTGATGCCAAACGCACCCATGACGATCAAAAAGCCCATCAATGGGGTAACGGCGTAAACAAACCCTTCTATCAGCGCCAGCATGGGTCTGACTGTACTCAGGAACATCGTCTGCTCTGAGGCCCACTGGGTGTTTCGCTGCTGTATGGCCTGGCTGACCATGGCCGCACTGGAGAAGTCTCGCATATCCGTATAGCGACCTTGCGCGGCTTCGGCATACACCGTATCCAGCACAGAGGCCATCACATACTTCTGGGCCTCTACGGCCGCCGCACCAGCCGTAGAAAGTGCACTGACGCCCGTATTCAGACGGGTATAGAGATCATCATCCTCAAAGAGCTTTATGCCCGCGGACTCGGCAATGGCATTCTTGACAGTAGGCGTCGAAAAGGCCTCGTTGGTCCGCGCCACCAGCAGCGTATAGGCATCCGAACAGGTCATATTGGTCCCATATGGATTGCTGGTGTCCATATAGAGCAGAGTACGGTGAATGGATGAACGAAACTGCAGGGCTTCGATCATCGAGTGATTCATCATCGTATCGAGTGATACCCGATGCAGGTCGATGTTCTTGAGGCTGCATTCCTTTATGTAGTTGTACCAGGAGCGACGGAAATCGATCGATCCCCCCGCTGTACCGTTTTGCAGGTTGCTCATCGATCCATCGCCCAGGGCCACATTGATGGCCTGAAACACCTTGGGCTCGCCCGCGCGCCGGCGAACATCATTGAGGATCTTCAGCGCATCGGCGAACTGGGTTTCAGTGATGCCGGGTACCACCGGTGCATAGCCCTGCTCAAACAGCCGTGTCAGCCCGTAGCCTACGCTCGATAGCATCGACCCCACCGCCGCAACACCAACAGGTACGTTATCCACGGGCCTGACGGCGCCGGTATAGGCATCCTCAATAACGACGGTCGCGCGGGGTACAAACATGCACATGTAAAGGATGAGACACACAACAATCTGCGAGATATCGACGCCCCCCTTGCCGCCTCCGGTCAGGAGCTGCCACGCCGTCAGTAACACGCCCAGTAACATGCCAATGGCTACTGCATCCCGAAAGCTGTCCTCACCGGTAATCATGGCAACGGCATTAAGCACCTGCTCCAGAAAGGCACTTTCCCCAATCGAATAGATATCGAATTCCATTACTTCATCCCCCCGCCAGTCTTGGTGAGCTGCGCTTCAAGCATGTAGCGATTCTTTTCCACGACTTCCTGATTGGCTGTTGCCTTGGCCACTATGTCGCTCAGGTTGCCGTACTGGCCGCGCAGGGACTGTGCCTCTGAGTCAAGTGTCCTGAGCGATTCGCTCAGCCGCTGGTGCGCAAGGTTGGCGTAGGAATTCTGGCTCGTCGCCAGGGCTGCCTGAGAGGCCGTGATCATCTGCCGGGCCGTTCTTTCCAGCATGCCAAGTGCCATGGCCCCGGATACATCACTCACAAAGCTGCGCGCAGCTTCAGGGCTGCTGACCGCCATGCGGTTGATCAGGCCGCCAGTAATGCCAATGCTGGCCGACACTGCCTGCTCCTGCGTCGTAGCCGTTACCCCTTCACCGCCCAGGCCATATTTCTGGATCAAGCCGATAGAGGTTGAGTCATTACCCAGGAAAGCCTCATTGATCTTGGTTCTCAGTCCGGTCAGCGTTACCGTCTTGGTAGGGCTGTTACCATCCATGGCGCAATTATCGACGTCCGAGCCGCAGTCATAGACCTTGACGGTCCCACCTTCGATAAGGTCTTGCAGGGTGACCAGATTACCGGGCAGGGTCTTGGCAATATTGGAGTCGTCATCGCTTCCCTCCCCTACGATTACGGTGCCGGTCATGGACATGAAAGCTTCAAGCAGCGCCTGATCAAGCGATCCGCCACTCCCGCCACTGCCACTTGAGGCCGTGGAAAACCAGAGGTCGACCCGATTGTTCTTGAGTTCCTTCCAGACGATGTTGCCCATCTTTTTACGGTACTCGTCCGGATTGGCTTGCTTGAGCGAGGCGCGTGCACTGGTGCCATCAGATTCACTAAGCGAAGCAAAGAAATCCGTCATTGTTCCTGTAATGGTGGCGCTGGTACGGACATCGTTATCCATCTTGTAGCCCATGGCCCCAACCGAGTCGTTGACCACGCCTTGTGCCAGCTGGCACGAGTTACCCATCATCTGGTTCAGGCTTTGTATGCGGGCCTGCAACTCTGACAGGAGTTCTGCACCGTCAGGGAACACATTTGAGAGCGCAAGCTGGAAGGCGTAACCGGTGGCATTGGCCGCAACGCTGCGCAAGAGCTGCACGAACTGATCAGCATTGATGAAGGAGAATGACCCACCAAACAGATCAACCCCACCACACCCTGCCTTCCAGCTCGGAATCTCAAGGTTGGCAAAGTTGACGTTCATCGTGGGGTTCTTGGAGATAAACCGCCCTCCTGCAATCGCACCCCGATTTTGCGTTTCAAACACGCCAGGATCCGTGGCATTGCTCATCGAATTGAAGAGGTTGTCCATCTGGTCCTGCAGCCCGCCAGCTTGAGCTGCGCATGGCAGGAGAGAGGCAAGCGAGATCGACAGGGCCAGCGCTGCTGGTGAGAACCATTTATTCATGGGAGTTCTCCTTCGCCCGCATGGGCGCTACCGAGGGATTGATCAATGTGCTGAAGCAATTCAGCCGGTGGGATAAAGCCGTTCTCATCACCCTCGACGAGGCCCGCCGGAAGCAGCTCACTGAGGTTGTCATCAAGGTTGCGCAAGGGCCGAGTGCGGTTAAGAGCGCGCTGGTCGATCCATCCCTTACTCGCCGCTGCCAGCGTGATACGTTGCTCGATCTCGCCAAGTGCGAGCGCTCCTTGAGCAATGGGGGCAAACTGGCCGTTTGGGTGGGCCAGATAGATGGCAGGCAGACGCTGCACCCCTAGCAACTTGGCATGCCCCTTGTCTGGCTTGAAGGTTGGGAAGGGACTGCCAGGCAGATCCTTGCCATCCACAGAGATAGGCGTAACCGTGAATCGGCTTTCCAGCATGCGCACCACAGGGACCTGCGCCTGGCACAGGTCGCAGTCAGAGGCATAGAAGTAGAAGACGCCCACACTTTTTGCCAGCTCGCCGAGGACCTGCGCCTTGGCTTCTCCAGCCTGCTTGTCCAGTGCCTGAGCCGCGTAGGTCGCATTGGGACGGCGGGCGTTTTCGTCCAGCAGTGGATCGCCCTGTACGGCCAGCTGGGTGACGTCCGCGAACTGCGAACTCCGGTCCATGGCGTAGCGCTGGAGCATCATGAAGGCTCGTACATTCTCAACCGTCGGGTTATCCCAGGCGGCGTCCTTGTATTTGGGCAGATTCTTTCTGAACCACTCAGCACTAAAGGCTTGTGGAGGTGCCGGGGTAGCCTGTGCTGGCGCCTCGGTTATGGTCTGTACCGTCTGGGATTGGGGTTCAGGAGGCGGAGGTGGCGGTGCTTCTTCAGGAGGCTCTGGCGGGTCTTCATAAAAGAACCAGCCACGCTGCTTTTGTGACCAAAAAGAGTGAGGGTCGGTGGTGTCGGCCGGAGCGTTGGAAGCAATCACACTGGCCAGCAAAAGAACAGGGACAAAGGCGTGTCGTTTCATGGCGTGCGCATCGTAGTGGCGGTATGTCGATACTACGATGCAAGAGCACTACCCAATCGGCGTACTGCCTACCCGCGCGGGTAGGGAGTAGCAAGATTGGGTATAAATAATTGGGTTGACGGCGCCAAAATGCTCCTCTTTTACAAGCTGCGCTGTTATCAGTTATGCGCGAAAAACCCCGTACTTCTAGTGCGGGGATGAATAGCGCGGAAGGCGTAGCCTTCCTATAAGGGTCTCGTCTGCTGCTCAATGTATGCCTTTACTACCGAGAGCGGCGCACCTCCAACACTGCCTGCAAAATAGCTAGGACTCCACAAGGCATTATGCTAATAGGCAGGGGCCGCCAGCTCAGGGTATATCTGTTTCATGCGCCTACTAGAAGCTCCCTTCAAGCTATTAACCAGCCTAGAAAGCGCGATCTTAAGTGGGTACTTTACTAGCAAATGAACATGGCCAGCCTCTCCATTGAATTCTACAAGGCCTGCTTTAAAGTCGTGCCACACCTTGCAAAGTAACCTTTCTAGTGTCTTCAGGTGTGTGCATCTGAAAAAACACGCCCTCTATACTTAGTTACAAAGACCAAGTGTGCATGAATCTCAAAGACGCAGTGTCTCCCAATTCTAATGTCTGTATTTTTGCTCATAGACCAAATATATTTCTTTTCATGAAACAGATCAGGACCCTCAAGGTTCGAGTTCGAGACAAGCACGCTCCTTTGCTTCGGCAGATGGCGCGTAGTGTTAATTTTGTCTGGAACTACCTAAACGAACTTAGCGCTCGCTCTATCCGTGAGCGCGGGGGACTCTTATCGGCCTATGACCTTCACCCTTACACAAAAGGGGCTGCAAAAGAGCTAGGTTTGCATAGCCAGACCTTGCAGTGCATTGCCGCTGAATACGTCACGCGCCGCCAACAGTTTAAAAAGGTCCGTCTCAACTGGCGCAAGTCGGCTGGCGTCCGGCGCTCGCTTGGCTGGATTCCCATAAATACCGGCGCTGCAAGCTGGAAAAATGGGCAGGTCTATCATAACGGCCACTATTTCAAAGTATGGGATAGCTACGGCCTGGCAGGGCATAAATTCCGCTCAGGCAGCTTTAGTGAAGACGCGCGCGGGCGCTGGTACTTCAATATCGTGGTTGATGTTGAAGGGTCGGTATCAATGGGCCAGGGCGCGGTGGGTATTGACCTCGGCCTGAAAGACCTGGCGACATGCAGTGACGGCAGAACCCTGGAAAATGGCAGGTTCTATCGTGATCTGGAGGCTAAATTAGCCATAGCCCAGCGCAGTCGAAACAAGGCCAGAACACGTGCTATTCATGCCAAGATTGCTAATCGGCGCAAGGATGCTCTACACAAGTTTAGCCGCCGGCTGGTGAACAGCTACGGCACGATCATTGTAGGCGACGTAAGCTCTTCAAAGCTCGCCAAAACCAGGATGGCCAAATCAGTACTGGATGCTGGCTGGTCTATGCTGAAAACAATGCTGGAATACAAGTGCGATCACGCAGGCATTGTTTTTAAGGAAGTGCGAGAAGCGTACACCACCCGCGCCTGTTCGGCTTGCGGCGCCCTGACGGGGCCAAGAGGCGTCAATGGGTTGCGTATAAGAGAATGGGCCTGCTGTGAGTGCGGTGTCGCTCACGACCGTGATATCAACGCGGCCAGAAACATTCTCGCGCTCGGGCATGAGCGTCCATCTGTGGGAATCCCCGTCCTTTAGGGCGGGGAGGATGTCAAGTTCTCCTAGGCGCTCAGTGATTTTGAATGGTACAGGTCTGTCAGGCGAAGCCCCGTCTTGACCAGTTTGACCAGATTCAAAAGTGTAGGCGTGATCACCAGCAGCTTCTTGGCCCGCGTCAGCGCCACGTATTGCAGGTTCACCTCCCCTAGCATCTCCTGCATGGGAATCTCATCGTCAGTGAGGTCAGGAAAGTCGTCGCAGAGATAGACCTGATCCCACTCCAACCCCTTGCTCTTGTGAGCCGTGGTTATGACCATCTGCGCCTGCTGGCTACCCTTCACGAGCTGGCTCTTGAGAATGGCAAGGTTGTCAGGAAGATTGGGGTAACTGTCCACGACCTTCACCGCTCGCAGCATCTCAACGTCACGGGCCTCCTGCGCTACGATCTGGTAGGCAATGTAATCTGGATAGTCTTCAAGCAGGCGCTTGTTCTGGATGTTTTGCGGTTCGTCCTTTGAAAGCCAGTACACATCCAGGATGCCCTTGAAATCGTAGGCATCGTACCCGCCAACTAACTCAATGCTCATGCCACGAGAAGAGAAGAACAGGGCGGCTTCAATCACGCCCATCACCGTGCGCGCAATAAAGGCAAAGGGCGGCTTTGAATCGCTTAGCTTGAACTCGGACGAGACCACAATGCGATCCTCCCCTCCCAGCCCCACAAGCGGTACATTCTCACCTTTATAACGTAAGAGTACGTTTGCCATGGCCGCAACATTGGGACCAAAGCGAAAGCTGTTGGTTAGCCGCAGCTGCTCGGCGTCGTGCAGCTGGGGATGGCTCAGGGCATCAATAGCGCCCCGGAACTGGTAGATCTGCTGGTGTTCGTCGCCTACGGTAATGACACGCGCCTTGGTCTGGCTGAACACGATATCGGTGGTCAGCTCGTTGCTGTCCTGCCCTTCGTCAAAGAGAATCACGCTGTACTGGGAGGAAAGGTCTGGACGGGAGAGCTGGTACTGCTTCAGATACACATCGTGCACCGCAATTTGCTTGCTGTACGGGTCCTGCATGGCTTCCCACAACGCTTCGGCCACCTTGATTGCAGCGCTGGCCAGCCGCGGATCGTCCTTTTTCTTGGACTTATTCGACTTCATCTCTTGTGCACGCCGGTAGTGCGCCTGCGTAATGAATTGATCAGCGCTGTTCATGAAACAGGAAACGGTAGCAATGGCGGCGGCAGCGACCTGATAGTTACACTCAAAATCTCGGGCCACCTCGACGGGCCGCAGATTCCCCTTGAGCTTGTGCTGGAGTGCTTTTCCATATCCGGTAAAGGCCATCTGGTGCGTGGTTTTGCATGTGACGTTACGGGGAAACTTCTTGGTGGCTTCATCACGAATGGCCCTGTTATAGGCCAGATAAAGCATCTGCTCACTGGGATTGGCCCTGGCAAAGGCTACCAGTGTCGACGTCTTGCCTGTACCAGCATAGGCACGGACCACCAATTTTTTGGCCTTCGAGGCAATGATGGGTTCCTGCTCGGAGGTGGGCGTGAAGGCCATGAGATGTCCTTGAATGTCGATGCCAGATACAACCAGCATCTCACAGGACTTCCGGGATGCAAGTCCGGAAGTCCTAACTACATTCATTGCGGGACAGGCGCAGTTCTGCAAACAAAGAGGCCATGCTTCTTTAGCAAAGAGTGGCCTGCCTCAGCACTTTTAATGTTACCTGTGCTCCAACTGCAGGACATCTGTTAAAGCTTGATAGTAATGACTAAGAAACCAAAACTCCCAATTACGCCCATGGAAGTCATTGCTTGGTTCATCGCCGCTGGATTCATTTACATGTACTACCTGGTTTACACCGGTCAGTACTAATACAATCAATCAAGGTAACCATCGGCATGGTAGTAAGGCCGATTATAAGAGTCATCGCTGACAAGGACTTTCTTTGAAGCCTGGGCTCTACAGGTTTCATGTGTTGTGTTTAAACCGCTATCCGAGCCTTGTTCTTGCAACGTCGAAAGTACTTTTCCAGGACTGACCCATTATCTAATCACCCTTGAGCTCATGGTCTTCAGGTGGGCTTGCGTCAACGTCAATGATGCCTTCTCTGACAAGCAGCAACGAAATACCTATCAAACCGAGCCCCTCAACCTGCAGCATGGAATCAGTTGGATCAAAAGCAATACAGCCACCACCAATCAAACAGAACATTGCGCCCAGATAAAACAACACGTTTGAAATCCTTGCTGACGGAGCAGCTGTACACCTGACGGATTTAAATTCGACGTTCAGAGCAATTGATAGAGGCGACGTCGAGCAATGATATCGTAATGATATCATCAATATAAATTAGAAACCTTTAACGGCAAAACTAACCGCTCTGGTGTGAGCACTGCTTGACAGTACAGTGCAGCTTGTAGATTTACGCAGTTCTATCCCTAATTGTGCCTCTCGAACTGAGCGAGTTGATCACGTCCATTGTGCTTCGCCTGATATAGGGCTTGATCGCTGCACTTAAGCCATAGCTGGGCATCTGTCATAGTCTGATCATATGGGGCGACACCAATGCTTAGCGTAACGACAGGAAGATGGTTCTGCTCTTCCAAAACCTTTTGCAAACACTGCTGTAACCGAGCCAACGCCAGTCTGGCCTGGACGCAGTCAGCTGCCTTGAAAAGAACAGCAAACTCATCTCCTCCAACTCTTCCTGCAATATCAGAAGCACGGCAGTTTGCTTTTAGCACGTCACTAAACACGCGAATGACTTCGTCGCCGATCAGGTGCCCTTGGGTATCATTGATGGACTTGAAGCGGTCGATATCAATCAATGCAAGTACTGCGCTTCTGTTTCCCTGCTGTAAGGCAACAAACTCCGCTTCGAGTGATTCTTTCCAGGCGCCATGATTAAGAACACCGGTAAGACTATCAAGACGACCAGCATCTCTTAGGGCGCGCTTATGCCGTGCAAGCTTACCTGCCAGGCGATAGGCAGCCCCACCAACAGCCATGGGGTAGATAGCTAGCATTGGAAGGCACGCATAGACCTGCAGATGACTCGTCTCAGGAAAAAACTTCAATCCCAAGGTTGCCCAGCCAATGATCAAGCCAGTGAACTGTGCGAGAAGGCCTCTCCATAGGAACCTCGGCCCTCCTACGGCAATAGAGTTCATACAGTACATCGATATCATCATGGTGGTTGGTAAGGCGTTAAGTCCCATCGCCGCAACCCAAAATCCACCCAGGCAAGCCTCGATCAACAGGTTGCGTCGTTCAACAACGTAGGGCACATCAACGCGGCTCGCCAAAAGAAATGCAAGGTGCGGCCAGATGTAAGCATTGAAGACTAAAAGTGCCCATACCCATGCCGGTACTGATAAAGGTGTCAAAGCCGGAGCTATCGCCCAAAAACCGACGCCTGATCCAATCAGTCGCGGCAGGTACATCCGCTTGGCAAACGACCCTTTTTTTGGCGAATTGAACATTAAAAATGTCTTTGGAGGAGTGGAAAGTAAACGGCAAAGCTTACTGTTACTGTGCTAATAATCAGCTTTTGTGGGACAGGCGGCTTTTGAAGCTTACTGAGCTGTAGCAGCATATAAGGTGTACATCCTTTAGCATATTTACAGGCCCACCACAGATCGAGTTGGCCAACCTTTGGCGTTCATCCATCTCTTATGTAGAACCCCTTCGGCGCAAGCAGGAGCGGGTCTTGGTACGTCTCAAAAAGCATGGAGCGACCCCTGAGTCTGCCCTTCTAAAGACGGATTGGGTTTGCGTCTCGATCAATAGCCGCACCGGAGAGATCAGGGGAAAGATCCTTCAGGGCTAATTCAAGGGCGCGCCACTCGAACAGTTAAGTATTCAACAGCTTCAAAACCTTATCGATCATGCACCCGGAGAAGAGACACAAAGCCTTCTTGAAGCCTACCTTTCCTTTCGCACTGCGCAAACTAGCGCCAACCAGGAGTCACAGCATGTCGATTAAGGACACTATTGCAAAAATGGACGAAAAGCTTGTAGCTGAGCTGATGGAAGCTGCCCAGCTAGCGCTTAACGATGATGAGACCTGCAAGCGGGTTGCCGAGGATATGCAGGTACCGTTCTGGCGCATACAGGCATTGGCCTATGTAGCAATCGAGGTATCAGGAAGCTCAGGGAATGATTTAGAAGTCATGAGGCAGCGCCAATTAGCTAGATTCGCTCAACAACTTTCGCCTTAAAGATATATATGCCCATTTATAAAAGGTATTATAGCTCATCAGTGTTTGGCTCTCTCTAGGTTCCAATTGAGCAATCAAATTAGGCAAAGGTATGCAGATTTAGCCGACTCGATTTTTCAGCAAATTGAGCCTACTCTTCAAAAGCTATCCAACCAAGTGATCGAGCTTGGTGGAATTGATGAGGAAGTTCTTTCAATCGTAGATGGTTGGCAGAATCGCAAAGCCCTGTGGAATTGGAGGGCAGTGCTTAAGGCTGAGAAAAAGAAGCCAAAGCGTATAGAGGTTTCGTTCCACGTGAACGGTACACTTTGTGGGCTTATGCTCGCTCGCTTCTCCAAAAGGCGCATAAGTATTAATGTTCGTTTCATTGAGGCTAGTCCTGATCCAAGCCATCCTCTCAGACAAAAATTTCTTCCTGCTTCGCTTCTATTTGCTGAACTGTTTGCTGCTGCGATAGGGGCAACCTATGTACACGTATCCAAGCCTGTTGAGGCGCTTGTTCCTAAGTATCGTAAATTGGGATACGACTTAGACTCTGCGGACAAGGCGAGAGAGAGAAAGGGTTTTAAGCCCAGATGCCTGTTGCTTACCAAGCGTCTGCCTTCACTTTGACGTAAATGAACAACTGGCGTAGGCTGTCTGTAAGCCTATGGCTCCTTAGGAGTAACGTATGAAAAAGGCCGGAAACAAAAATGCTAAAGTAGCTGCAGCGCAATCTATCACAGCTATCAAAGTTGGCGCTGATGCCCGAGTAGCCAGGCTGGTATCGGTCAAGGGCGCAGAATACGCAAAGTGGTTTTCTGACAATGATGGGTTTGTATACACAGGACCATTGGCAGGCTCGAAAAAGCGTAAATCAGTCTAGCTTTAAAAAAGCGCCAGTAGATGGCGCTTTTTTTTGCCTGAACCAAAGCTCACCCGTATCCAGTGCTTGCCCCTGGGCTTGAACCATAACGCGCAGGGCGGATGAAGCGTGACAGGCTTGTAGTGGATCGGTAAGGCGCTGTTGGCCAGGCGTTGGATCTTGTCAGTCACGTAGGTGAGTTAGCCAGGAGACTGCGTTGATTCCCATCCTCCTATTACATCAATGAAACATATTTAATGTCCTGACAGATTGCTACAGCCTCCGCTTTATTTTACTTATGCTTAGATGGAGGCATCTAGACATCAAACCTACAATGCTTTCTTTAAAAATGACTGCGTTAACATATCAAGTGTACTAGTTTCTTTCGAGCTTAACGTCAAGTGTATTCTACCTAAAACTATTCAGATAACACCGATAAGGTGGAAAGCTATGTCTAAGTATGATAACCACCTGAAAAACCCAAACAGAAGCCACAATGAAAAGGCGTATAACTTTACAAACAGCTAACCTAGTTAAATTTACATATCAAAAGCTAGTACCTTAGATCAATCACTACTTTCGGTTTTCAACATATAGCTCTTGATACGCTGTTATTGCGATAGTGAGCATCCCTAGAACAGCCAGATAAGTAACTGGACGCCCCGGGTAGACGATTTCGTCCGCCAGTAGGTATAGAAATTGGTCAAACTCTTCCATTATTCTGCGCCTATGCTTAGTTAATGAATCCTTAAGCCCCAAACAGGACAATAATGTTGCCTGGGGCTCTACATTGAGAAAAAGTAGAATATCAATCTAATGTTAAGCTTTTAATTCTTGAAGGGGTCTGCTCGGCGACTCAGTACCCTTGGTTACCTGATGCGTAGTTGACTCTCGCCATCTAGAATATAAATTTGAAACCGAGGAATAGACATTGCGATTTTGCGATGCAGTAGTAGCACTTGCTTTAATTGCCGAAATTCATGCAACAGACAAGGCCGTAAGCGAGGCCGCTAGGCTTTTTTCCAAGAAGGTGCCCAGGCGTTTTCGTCAGGTGCTTTTCGACATTGTTAACAGCCCATCTCCGCTGCGCCATTTCAAATTGACAATTTTGAGACTACCTGATCAGTTACTTGATATTGATTTCGAGAGTGGGCGCATCTGATCTAATAGCTTTCAGCCCAACTACTGGGAGGCATTTACCAAACAGTCTCTAAAGTACACGCCTAGCTCAGGAGATGGCACTCCTTCTCAAAACTGCTCTGTGCTAATGATGCTGACGCTAATCCTAGCTAGGGACAGGATTTGTAGGCGCTCCCTGTCTAGGATTATGAAGGCAGATTGTTTGCCGCTGCGCAAGGTCCTTGCAAAGAACAAGCATGTAATACCCAGAAGCCTATTGACCGGATCTGACTCTGGACCGGTTAGTGCTCGATGCGGCTGTAATTAAAAGCATTGTGAATGAAGAACCCTTGGGCAAGCATCTCACTGAGCCAACATCCAGCTATTTGGCATTTGAAGCTAGTCAACTTCCATGCTCAGTCACTCATCTCTAATGCCCAACCAACATCTATATTCGCCTGGCAAAACCATGAAAAGCGAAGCAAGTTAATCTTTGCGAGTAGACATGTGCAAAGCGAGAACTTTACGAAAGTTAAAGAAAACCCCGCCTAAGCGGGGTTTTCTTTTATTAACGCTTACAGTAGAGAAAGCGTATAGTTGAGGATGATACGGTTTTCATCCTGATCACGTGTAGTGGGCACACCAGCTGTAGTACCGACCGGTAGCTCGCTGCGGAAGGATGCATTCTTCCAGGAAACGCTCAGACCTTTGAGCGGAGCCTGCTGGAAGGCATAGGTAAGAGTGAAATCACGCTCCCACTCGCTGTAATCACCGCGAGCAGTTTTGATGTTGTCACCGTGCTGATATACCACACCAGCATTCAAACCAGGAACGCCCAGTGCAGCGAAGTCATAGGAATAGCGGACCTGCCAGGTATCCTCGCCTGCATGGATAAACTTTTGAATCTGAGCATCAGTGTTGATATAGGCAGCGGCGCCTTCCCCTGTATTGATAAAGGGGAAATCGCTATCACCGCTAGTACCCTGATAGCCAGCTGCGATGGTATGTCCACCAATAACGTAAGTGAACAACGCGCTATACAACTGGTTATCCACTTTACCGCGCAGAGGCGCTGTGCCGCCATAGTAGCCAGTAGTATCGTAGAAGGCATCGCTACCGTTAGCACCATCATCCTTGCTGTTAAAATAGCGCAGATCCGTTTTGAAGGTACCCTCGCCAAGCTTGACGCTGTGGCCTAGGCCAAGGAAGTGCTGCTTGTAAAAGTCTTGCAGATTGCCGTAGTAATACTGAAGCGTCAGGTCCTTGGTCAGCTTGTAATCTGCACCGCCGTACCAGAACTTGTTGGTGTCAGCGCCACGCCCGCTGGCGCCAGCAATGGACAGGTTATCGCTGCTGCTGGAACCACGGACCTTAGTCTTAGACAGTTGGCCTGCAGTAAAGGTAAGGTTCTGAATCTCTTTAGACTGGATTTGGCCGCCCTGGAAAGTTTGAGGCAGCAGACGACCGTCGTTTATTGTCACAACTGGCAATTTTGGAGACAAAGTGCCGTAACGCAATTCAGTCTGGGAAATCTTCGCTTTAGCTGTCAGCCCCAGGCTGCTGAACTCGTCAACATAGCTGCCGTCAGTCTCACGCGGAAAACTGCCACTGGCGCTCGGCTGACGCTCAGCAGTGGATTTACCCTGGCGGCTACCACCATCCAGGCGTACACCAAGCATGCCAACCGCATCGATACCAAAGCCTACTGTGCCCTGAGTGAAACCAGAAGCATAGTTAAGCATGAAGCCTTGGCCCCACTCCTCATTCTTGGAAGGATTGGCTGTACCATCGCGGTTGTCGGTATTGATGTAAAAGTTACGCAGGCCCAGCGTAAGGGTTTGATCTTCAATGAAACCATGCTGGCTAGATTCAGCTGCATGAGCCACAGTCGCTAAAGACAAAGAGATTGCAGAAACCGCTATGGCCAAGCGGCCAGCTTGAAACTTCATTGAGTGCTCCTAGACATCACTTTTTAATCCTACTCATCCGAGTAGCGATACTTCTAATTTGGTCTGATTTCTCTTTGGGAGCGGAACAAGACCATCCGTTAAATTTTTATTGCAATTTAGCTGCCAAATATGAATTTCTTGTTACATTATTTTTAAAAGCCAAAAAAAAGGGCGCTTCGAAAAGCGCCCTCCACAAAGGCAGTTGGAGCTACCTTTGATTTTGGAGCACCTACAGCATGGGTATACTGCGGCACAAGATATATTTAACCTTGGTGCGGCATCGTCCTACAAGAGATTATTTGAATCTTTTTAATTGAGCTTGCGTCCCTGACTACGTGCCACTTTCTTTTTTTATGAACTCTATTTAGAGAGGCACCCCATGATGACAATTTAGAATTGCCCCGCATGCGGCACCTATGAGCTTGCATGTATGTATACCCTTGGCCTTCTGCATTGTCCCGACTGCAACCTCTCGTTTACCTGGAGCACTCATAACTGATCCAGCTAAAGCTGGCCTTATTTCCCATCTGGGCACAAGTGTAGTGAAGGCAGCTGAGCTTTAAGGGATAACGAGTGAAGCATGGCTGCCCGCATAGCATCGATCAAATGCCATTGAACCCAGACAGCTCGCTTTCTGCTAATGACGGTACAAGTCATAAATAGCGTTAACAGCTTTATATCATTTCCAGTCTGGGCAATATTCTGCTGGAAGAGGTTTCAACGATTGAAGCGCTCTGCCAGATCACGCAGATAGACTGCCATCTGCTCAAGCTCACCACTGAGCACAGCACCTTGCTGTGACTG
>NZ_WOEJ01000029.1:0-26300 GCF_019400845.1 Pseudomonas sp. MAG002Y
GAACATAATCGAGTCATGTCGATTAGCTCCGCTGACATAGAAGGCAAGCGGCACACCGTTACGGTCGGTAATCAGGTACCGCTTGCTGCCAAGCTTGCCTCGATCTGTCGGATTTGGGCCGGTGCATAGGCCTCCTGAAGGCTGGATACGCTGGCAGCATCCACACTGGCCTGGCCTGGCCGGCCCGGCTCAGATCCAAACAATCTGCGTCGCGCAGCTCTTCGAGCAGGACACGGTGCAAGCGGTGCCAGACACCGCACGCTTGCCATTGCCTAAGACGCCTCCAGCAAGTCATACCCCTGCCGTAGCCCAGTTCTTGGGGTAGATCTTCCCTGGGAGTGCCGGTACGCAGGACAATTAAGAGCGAGCTCATCATCCAGACGCGGACGTCCGCCTTTGAGTGGGCGTCTATGCTCTGGTAATAGCGGTTCGATTGACCTTGAAAAAAGCAAGGTTGCTATGGTTCTCAAGCTTGAGAAGTAGGCTAGATGCAGTCTGCAACTAACTACTTTTATCAGAGAGTTTGTGCTTAAGTATTGAGCCTGGTTTGCCGATAACGCTTGATGGCGCACGGAACGTTAAAGCGCCCATCATCGAGGCAATGACCATGGTTTCGTTCAAGACAATCAAAGTGCGCTACACGCTAACCTTTTTAGCGTTCATTTTAGCGGTCGTCGTAATGACAGTACTGGGTATCAATCAATTCGTGACCCCAAGCCTTATGGCTGCGGATCAAGAAACATTGATTAATGAGACCCAGGAAATCAGCAATCAAATTATCCGTGAGCTGGATAAGGTTCAGGCTCAATCCCGCGCGATTACGCAGGCCGTTCCATTAATGGACAATGAGGCTATTGATCGTCTCTTGCCTGGCCTGATTGACCAATACGGTGATCAAAAGGTATTCGGCGGTGGTATATGGCCCATTCCCGAAAAACGCCTGTTAGGCCGTACCAAATACAGCACCTTTTATCACCGAGACGCATCAGGAAAACTGATTCTGAATACTCATTGGAACACGCCTGAATCGCTTAATTATTATGAGCAGCCGTGGCATCTGGCTGGACAAAAAGCGGTTAATGGCAAGTGTGTATGGGCAGCAGCCTATCAGGACGAGGCCAGTCCGGAGCCGCGTACGAACTGTGCGATGGCTATTGTTAAAAACGGGACACTGTTTGGTGTTTCGACAATCGATTTGACGTTGGGCTTTTTCAATCAACTGGTGGCAGATAAAGAAAAGGAACTCAGTGCTGAAATCATGATTGTGGAAGCCGACGGTAAAATTCTGAGTAATCAGCCTGAGATCAGCGGCAATATCGTACTCAAGAATGTTTCTGATCTGGCCGGTCAGTTGCCCTTTGTAGCGAAGATCCAGTCAGTGTTGAAGTCAGGTAGCCATTCTCAACTAGAGCGGGGTAACTATACAGATTCCAGCGGCGAGCCTTATAGCTTTTTCCTGGAGCCAATCGAAGGGACTCCCTGGTTAATGGCCGTAGCACAACCGACTCGTCTGCTAATGGAAAACAGCACAGCGGTTCTCAAGACCCTGGCCTTTTTGCAAATACCAATGGTGTTGATCCTCCTGCTTATGATGGTAGTGGCGTTAGGTAAGCTCATGAAGCGCCTTGAGGTGCTCAGGCAAAATATCGACACATTGTCTGCCGGGGAAGCAGACCTAACCCGTCGTATTCAGATCCGTGCGCCGGATGAGCTCGGTGAAGTGGGCCATGCGGTAAATCGCTTTATTGCTTACTTGCAAACGCTAATTGTCGATGTGAATGGAGCTACCGTAGAAATCGCTAACGGGATCGAGCATTTAAAGCAGCAGTCCAAAAACAGTAATCACATTTTGGCCCGGCATGCTTCGGAGACAGACCAGGCGGTCACAGCCATTACTGAGATGAGCTCAACGGCTGATGAGGTAGCTCGTAGTGCAGCGGAAACCGCCAGTTTCACCCAAGATGTCAATGAAAGCGCCCGTGTTTCGAAAAGTGTTGTACTAGAGGCCTCTAACAGCGTAGGTGCGCTGATAGCCGAGGTCGAAACCGCTACCGCTAAAGTTCAGGCGATGGAACAGGATGCCAAGCGGATCAATAATGTACTTGGGGTGATTGGTGAGATTGCAGGGCAAACCAATTTACTTGCGCTTAACGCGGCCATTGAAGCTGCTCGGGCAGGAGAGCAAGGTCGCGGCTTTGCCGTGGTTGCTGATGAAGTCCGCGCGTTGGCGGGGCGCACTCAACAAAGTACCTCAGAAATCAACGAAATGCTGGAAAGCCTACAGCAAGGTGTAAGTGCAGCGGTTAGCGCGATGGAAAAGACGAAAAATAGCTGCCGGGCAACGGTGGATAAAACATCACGCGTCAATGAAGGCCTTGATGGTATGGCGACATCTGTCGTTCGTATCAATGATCTGAGCACACAGATTGCCACCGCTGCAGAGGAGCAAAGCGCTGTTGCTGAAGAGATTAACCAGAACATGGTCGCTGTTCGACATATGGTAGAAGAGCTTGTTCAAACCGGTACGAGTACCGATTACAGCACCCAAGCACTTATGGCTTCTAATGAAAGACTCATTGCAATGGTGCAGCGTTTTAAAGTCTAAAGTTTTGCCACAAACAATTGGCTAGTAAACGCTAGGACATCAGAAAAGCTTGGGTTGTAAACATCGCTCTATACAGGCCAGCATCATTAAAGACCTTAAGAGGCTGGCCTAACTATCTCAAGGGAGGGAAATTCTCGGAGGCTCGCCTAGGTTATCGATCAGGGCATAGGAACACTAACCCTCTTCTCTGACCCTTGCCTCTATGTTAGAGAGCAATTCAGAAAAAACAGTGCTCGTGATTGAGGACGAAACCTCCCAGCGCAGGCTCGTGGCAGAGGATTAAAAGCGCTTAACTTGTCTCGGCCACATAATTTTTTCAGAAAGCAGAGCCAAGCTACCTCTGCTTTGCCTACAATTATCCTTGACGAGGTTTTCAACTCAAGCTCTCTGAGAGGTGGCAGTACTCCATGAATGGAGTAGGCAAATGCACCACCGGAAAAAAGATTCTTATCGTTGAAGATACAGACTACCTACGGTTCTTAATGGCCGAGGTGCTGGACTCCGTTGGGCCAAGAGTCGAAGCGCTCCCTACCGCCGACGATGGCTATTACTTTCTACAAGAGCACGGTCAAAGCGTAGCCGTTCTGGTAACAGATGTGCGTACACCAGGGCGACTGGACGGTGTTGATCTAGCAAAACTAGTCGCTAGCAAATGGCCTCATATCAAGGTTGTGCTGACTTCAGGCTATAACACCAGCTCACTTTCTAGCTTCGACGCCTTTGACCAATTTCTGGCAAAGCCATGGTCAATAGATCAGTTGCGAGGAGCGGTACTCAAAGTACTGGGAGACACTGATCAATCCTACACGTAGAGCCGCTAACAAACTCATTTCTGGTTAGCTGGTATAGGCAAGCGCAAGCTTGATACTTACTGCACTTTCTTGTCCTTAGCCTGTTGCTTGAGCTCGTTGTTGATGTTTTGTTAGCGACTCTTAGTGGGCTACTAAGCACTGCCGTAGTTTTGAGCCAGCGCGCACACGCGCCCGGTTGAGCCCCTTGGGGCGATTTATCCGGGTCTTAGCGGGGCAGGGCAGCTTTATCGCCCTGGGCCGCTTAGACGGGCTTCTACTCGGTATTGAGGTCAGCCTTTCGCGCCGTGCCGTAGGCACGAAGTGCGCGAGCATATTGCTCTATGAGGTGTTTATACCTCGTAAGACTCTGTTTTTTCCCGAAGGGGATTACTGAAGGAGAGATAAAATTCCATTTATTTCAAAGCCTTCAAATCCCATCCTCTTAGATACCTTCAAAAAGGTGTATTGGAGCGGAAAAAGGGCGTTGGGGGGACCAAGTTCGGGCTGTTTTACATCGCCTGATTGCTAGGCCAAAACCGCACTAAATTGCAGGCGTGACGAGGCCTCCGCGTAAGCGGATAAGGTTTTAGGGTAGAGCGGGGGAAGGAAAGGTTACTAGGCTTTGTTGGCCACCGAAGCAAGGAGCCTATTCATCGCACTTTGTACACCGTTACCGGATCTCGATGACGCGCTACTATCTCGCGGCTGTACCTGGGATGCTACCGGGTTATTTGTACAGACTACGCCCGCTTCACGCGCCTCCTTGGCTTGCCAGCGTTGACGCGAAACCTCGCGGCGTCTCAATTCTAGCGAGTGCTTTTCCATCGCAGCGAGGCGCTGTTGACCAATGTCTCGCAATGCAGCATCGCGGCGCTTCTTTGCTGACCGCTGAACACGCTCGTAAACGTAAGCAAGCCCTAAATCTCGCCAGAATAGTTTAGTAAACCGTATCAGAACGCGGGTGCGCACCAGGTGCAGGCCGTTTTCGTCCTTTTCGTCTAAACGCACGCGTTCAATGCGGCGGTAGACATAGCCAGCGTCGTCAAGAGTTTTTAGTAGACGGCACAGCGCCGGGGCAGAGATGCCTGCATCTTCGGCTATTTTACATTGAGTATTCAGTACATAGCGCCCATTTTGCGAATCAATATAACCCAGCACACCGGTGGCCAAGTCCAAGCGTACTAGCAATTGCTCTGCTACTCGCTCGATGGCCATAAACTTCTCACGGCGAGTACGGCGGTCGCCATGGACACAATCTAACCGGCGCAGGTATTGACCGCGATAACTGGCCATCTTGCTCAGACGCTCATAGGCCGTGCGGATTAGAGGGTTTTTTAGTTGCTGTTCTGAGAGATGACGCGGGGCTGCATGACGGGCAGGCTTTTGCCGAGCGGGTCGGCGTAGGGCAGAGTGGGGGTCAGATGAGGGAAGCCTGACAGCTTTGAGGTGGCTCATGATTCACCGCCTGGGGCACAGAGGCCGCGCATTACGATGAAACGTGTCAGGTTTTGGTGTTTCTGAGGGTACAGGCTACTGCCCAAAGAAGGCATCGCCTGCGGAGAAGTCTTTTCCATAGTTCCGCCATTCAGCGGTGAGCCAATGGTTATCACATTTTGCAGCTTGCACAATGCCACTGTGATAGCCATAATTGGCTCACATAGTAAGTGTGTTGAACAGGTAAGTCGTCGCTAAACGGGCCTGTTCAGGATTTTCCAAAAAGCCCCGCCGGCAAGCGGGGCTTTTTGGTTTCTGCAATTCGGGAATCTACATTTCTGCTTTCCTAAGATAAAAAGCTGCGCCGGATACTAGCATGCGGCTATGGCTCAAGGCTTTGCAAAATTGACATGATTTCACCATGTCGATGTGACCACCTAGACATAGCTCGTCCAGCACCATTACATTATAGGCACATGTGCCTATTTATTCAACCGGTTTACCTTGGGCTTTCAAGCTCTCTTTAAGTACGTTAACAGCCCAGTCTGGACAGGTTCTGGCACTCGGAAGTGAGGCGTCAGCAAGCCATGCACGTACAGTTCTCACGCTGCATGGCCGCTTCGTTTCCTCAGCAATCAGGGCAGCAGCTTCAGCCTGACTAATATTTCCTTTCTCCAGCAGCTCCCGAAGCAATTCCTGATTCGTCATTGAACACCCCACAAGTTGCACTTGTGCCTAGAGTAGCGCCCTTTGAAAAGTCCGTCGAATGATTTGAGAACTGCCTAGGATCAGCTAAAGAATTCCTCATCAAAGAGGGGAGGGTGTAAGTCACTATTTCGAGGCATAGCAGGCAAGCCTTGGGGCTCGGGCAACGTTGCCCTTTCTCTCATGTTTGGTGTATTGATCTGGCCTACGTGTTGCGCTTGATAGGCCTGTAACCGCTTACTGCTTACTACCAAGTCCTGCGGCGTAGATGACTGAGCTTGGTAGCCAGCTCCACGTTTTGGTACATATTGAAGGGCAGTATGAAACAACAAGGTACTGCGGACTGCGGCTCCAGGACGACGACGCCAAATAAGCTCCCATTCATCTCGTAGCTCATTCAAAGCAACCAATGTCGGATCGGTCAGCACTATGTTTTCTAAATCGGCCCGACCAGGCTTCATGTCCAGATGGTAAAGGATTTGTTGAACCCGTTCCGACCGCGGATAGCTACGCCTGATCTTGATAGGTGCACCGTCCAATAAGGTATTTAGCTCCGGTGGGGCAACTTCAATGAAGCGGTTGATATGGATGGCTTCTTTAGACAGCTTGTCTACATCATCAATATACAAAGAGCTGCCACGAATCACTTCACCTTTGAAGAGCGTGATGTTCTCACCTTCCTGCAGCTGCTGTACTTCTTCGACACTAACTTTTTTCTGCTCTTTTAAACTCAGAGTGTCCGCATCCTCCCAACTGGACCCCATGATGCCCGACTGGCGTACCATTCCACTCATTTCCGGTAAGTACTCAGTACCGGCCATCAACTGCAGGATTTCAAGTGTGTCCTTGGGGTCCATAATCTTGCCGGTAATCCGGGTACCCATGTTGGCGATAAGCGTCCAGACTTTATCGCCTGCTGCAGATTTGAGGCGCTGCGCCTCTTGGCTGGCCAAGAGCAAGCAATAACCCAAGGAACGTACTTGAGTGGCCAACTCCCCTAGTTTTTCTGTGTAGTAGGCTCCTACCTCATCGCAAATCCATAAGAACGGGAAACGATCCCTGTACTTACGGATTACCAGAATGTCTTCTGGCTTGCCTTCCAATTTCTCACCCAGATCCTGACTTAGAATCATGGCCAACTGCGACACGTATAAGCGGCCCAGAGTCGCGGCCTCATTCGCAGAAACCTCCAGCGCTGGAATCAACACCGCTAGGATGCGGTCATTGTGCACAACATCCTTTAAATCAATATCTCCGGCATCGCGGGCAAATACATGACCGTAGGTGTCGTTAAACAAGGACAGCATGCGGGTGAACTGTTGGATCAGGTAACCATGTTGATTCAGTGATTCAGTGATTCAGGCGCCCATTCAGACGGTGAATCCACCTTGGCCAAGTCAAAGCCAGCTAGCGTATTCAGGTAGTTTTCTAACGGTAAACGGGCATCCTCGTGCCACTGCTGCTCTACCGATTGAATGTAGAGCTTGGCAATGCTGCGTAGCGGTAAATGTGCCTGGATCGTGCGTTGTGACATCACCGTGCCTTCGCGACGGCATTTGTATACAAGGGAAAACACTAGAGCCTGGATCATGGCTCGCGCTTTCTCCTGCCAGCCACCATCATTACCAGCAGGCGGCAACATCGAATCCATCAGATTGATAATGTAAGTTTCTTGAGCGATACCAAACGCGTTAATGGTATTGGTCTGTCCCCTGTTTTTAGTGTCTTCTAAGAGTTCCTGCGCCCTGGAACGGCCACCATTGATGAAGCTCATCACGCGAACATCATCTTCTCGACCGTAACGCCGCGCCAAGGAAATAATGGCAGCGGCCACATCGTTCTGAGCCTTCCCGTCAGAGTAAATCAGGCCCTTTCCATAGCTCAGCTGGCCAAGTACGTACCCTAACAGGGCCTCTGTTTTACCGGCGCCGGTGGTACCAAACATCAGGATGTGCCGTGTCATGTCATCCATCGACAGCCACAGTTCGCGGCCCGCATCCCGACCACGTAGGTACCCCATGTACAGGATTCCTGCAGCCTTGCTCATAACGGTGCGCATGACGGTCACAGGCAGAAAACCCATCAGCTTGCCTGGTACTTTACGCTGGGTCGAAGGATCGAGACGGTCCATATCTGTGGGCATACGCATGGGCATCTGCCAGGACTCCAATAGCATTGAAGGAGCCCAAAGCAGTAGAGCTGGTAAGCTAACCCACAAGCTAACCGGGTACAGAACTCCACCAATAACGGAACTAGCCAAGCCTAGCGTTAGGCTACCAGGCCCCATCAACCACTCACCCAAGGCTGAGTGATAAACCCGGCGATTTATTCGAGCACGTTCAACCGCATAGTTATTGGTACGCATTCGAAATCTCCTAGTTCTTATATGCCGGTTGCTCACTAAGAAATGCGTTCAGTTTGGACGGATCTCGTAGCAGCGCTTGGGGTACGTAACGCCCATCGTCACTGATGACCCATGGCGTGCCCGGAATTCGATACGCCTGATAAGCTGTTTGGTTGATACCCAACGCTTTAACAGCTACGTCGCACTCACCGGTTGATTGAGCTGCTTTTGAGTCCATCTCTTTCGGCGCAATTTTTCCTGAATTCTTTCCAAGGTTTACCCCTTCAGGGGTTGGGTCAAACAAGGCATCCCAAGCGGCTTTGCGTTGATCAGGTGGCAGGCACAGCACTGGTGTAATGGCTGCAACCGACTTTTCTTTACCGATAACCGGTACAGGAAACACAACTACATTGAATGCGTCGGAAATGGTATTTAGAGACGATTCCAGGCGCTGGCAGTTTGGGCAGCTTGGATCAGCAAACACGTACAACGTCCGCGAATGACCGCTAGAGTAATTCACCGTAAACAGCTTTCGCTCAGCGGCGTTGTGTAGCTTCTCAGGAAGCGTGGCCTGGATATTCTCGGGTAAGGTCCAGCCATTATCTGCTGCAGCACCTGAAGCTATTTGACCTGGATCGGAAGTCACAGGCGACGGCAAGGCCCGCTTAGCTAGCTCAGGGCTACGTGCGTTCTGTGACGAGCTGATTACTAGGCTTGCTGGTGTAGCAGCGTCTTGATTACTCCAGATAAAACCTGAACAAACTATCGCGACCGCCAATCCCACGCCCAGGAATCGGCTCAATTGTTTCATCCTGCCGTGACGCACTTGTGCCCTGGCCAGTGCAGTGAGCAGGTTCTGTGCTTCATCGGCATTGAGTGTATCGAGGGAAAACTCCAGACCCTGAACGTCACGGCAAACTACACTGCCATTGCTCAGGTAAAACGATGGTTTATGACGTAGATCCAAGCTGCAAATTGTACGTGTGCTGCTGTCTGCTTTTTGGGCGACTATAAGGTGATTAGCTTTGATAAACACCAAAAACGGGGCGTGCAGAATTGCCGAGGCCATGGGTTTCCTCCAGAAAAATTTAATTAGTGATGCGAGGCGATGTAGTGCGTGCAGACACTACGGCTGCTATTAATCTGGCTCGTCGGCCATGGGTGGCTTCACGGCATAAACCGCGGCTATGGCTGGGATATCAGAAGCATTACCTTCACGACGCTTAACTGGGATGTCTTCTCTCGGGAAGACCAGGCCAATGCCTTCCAACTCGGTTTGCAGTCCTTCAATAGCTTGGGTGACTATCAAACTTGGACGGGGCAGACCTAGCCTATGAGCATGCACCTCTGCCCGCGCCTGGGCCAGCACACCGGCCCCTTCAACAAATACTTTGGCGGTGTCTGCGCTATGCAGCGCGTACCACAGGGTACGGTCAGCACCTTTAAGCCAGCGGAACCGTGCTGGGGGCAATCGAAGATCCTGCCCGTACAACGCGACAAGTGCAGAGCGAACCGAGATATGGCTTTGAAGCCATTCATCGACGCCCGGTGCCTGTGCTACACGTTTGAATCCCTTATCAGCTAGCCGATAAAGCGGCGTCATTGAATGGTTATGACCACTGAGCAGGCCCTTAACCATACAGGATCGGTTTAGATCATCGAGCAGCTGAGTCGCGGCCTTGCGGTCGTTCAGAAACACTTGTTGGCCAAATACAGCTAGCAACGCCCGCTCATATGGGGTCCAGTCCAGAAGGCCTTTATGAGCGCCGCCGATTTGAGCTTCAAATACTTCCTTAGTCGCCTCTCGATCCAGAACTTTATGCTTTACAAGGTTGTAGCGTGCGGCAAAGTCCTCTGGCTTGAGTGCCCAGGCATTGCTAGGTGAAGTATCGTTCATGAGTCCGTCTGGACCCGAGGCGGCTATTACCGGGATGACTGAGGGCGCAAACCTACTTACAACTCCAGGCAGTGTTCGGATGTTTATAAGGCGCTTGCTGCGAAATGGCAGTACCGGATGTTTTGCGAGGGCAATGCTGCTCGCAATCACCAACGGAGCCAGAAACAGTAGCAAAATCCCACTTGTGTCATTCATAACGTCCAGCCATTCGCTCACTGTTACGTCCTCTGCATTGTTCGCCACCTCAGCCAATAGATTGATCTTGCTGCCAGCCCAGGCATGAATGAGCGGGTAGTCCACCATTTTCCAAAGCCAATAGAGCGTCCAGGTGGTCCAGTACACAAAGGAATCGAAGAACAGCCAGCACAGTAGAAGGGCAGCAGATAGAGCTAATGCCCACTGTGCGTGGTCGCTCTCCCATGCACCCTGGGAAGGTCGATTTTGCATTTAGATAACCCACAAAAAAGTACACCGCCCGGATGGGGCGGTGTGAGAGGAGGTAAAGCGCGTCGGGGAAAAAGTAAGGCGGAGTCTGTTGCTTTACGCTAGGCGTGGGATCTGAACGTTTAAGTCGCGCTCAAGCTCGTCTAGCCGGTCCTGCACATACTGGTTAAATGACTTCGGCGTGCTGTACTGCCTGTACTCCATAGCGCCTAGAGTGTCGTACCAACGCTGCGCCCATGGTGTGCCTATTTCAATACGCGGCAGCTCCGGTAGTTTGGTGTACAAACGGAAGATTCCTTTGCCTTCCACTTCGCGATTCGTCCAGTCGGCCATAGTCAAGGCCACTACATCGACCTGGCCTTTACGAATCCGATGCACATATAGAATGGTCCCGTTCTTCGTGTCGATGCCAAGATACTTGCCGTCGCCTTCGTGGTAGATCTCATTAGAAGGGTCTGGAGAGAAGAACTGGGGAGCTTTGATGGCCGTAGTAACTTGCTTTAGCAAGCGACGGCGACTCAAAACTCCCTTGATGAAAAAGGCGATGGAGACCAAAACCGGAATCGCAAACAACGCAGCGAATACAGAAAAGCCTTTTGCTTCTTGGCCTGTGGAACCTAGAGCAGCAATCAGAAATAAGATTGCAAACACGAGCAAAAAGGGAAAAGCCAATAAGTAAAGGCCTTTGAATATTACGAACCACCCTTCTTTTGCCGTTTTCAGACGTTGTACCATCATCGTACTCCTTACTGAATCCCATCCCCGGCGCCGCTTCCGCCAGACCTGTTGGGTTGCGTTTTAATTCCAGGCATACGCTGAGCCCCCATTCCTGCGGCACCAAACATACCCTTCATGTTGTCAACCATACCACTCATCAAATTAGCACCTTCACGTCCACCCAAGAAGGAAATCACGTAGTCCGCCAAGGATGCTTGCAGGCCAAATAGGCGAGTTACCATAAAGGTAGCAATACGAGCATAGATCATCAGCCACCCAATCATTTTGAATAGGCCCACAATTGAATCTGCATTGGCATTAGCTAAGGCCGAAGCGAACAAGAGATTGAGGATTGTCCCGCCAGCCATTGCCGCGACTGCCGCAAAGAAAAATCCAAGAACCATGAGTGAGGGTCGCAGCATCATATCGATTAGGAAGATGTAGCCGTAAGCACTACGGCTGCCTTTGTCTTCTTCAGCTCCTAAATGAGTAGCAGCCCACATAGGACCTGCAGCGCACCCTACTAGAACACTTACCTGCCAATTGAAGACCCCTATCATCCAAAACAGGAAGGGTACAGCGGGAAGGAATACTGCGAGTGAAAAGCCTATCGCCATCAATGCAAACATGACGAAATAGAACATAGGAGCCAACGCGCCCATCACGTCTTTAACTACCGCTCCAACGTCTACAGCAAAGATTTTCCCTCCCCAACCAAGCACTGAATTACTGGCTGATGAGGCAGCCGCTAAAGTCCCTGCATAGATTGCCATTACTGTTTCTGTAGTGCCTAACGTGTAGTCACCGATGGTTTGCATCTTTATAAGCGGATTTACCTGGTTGGAAAAATCTGCCTCAGTCCCGACTTTTTGAGTAGCAAAGTAGTTTGTAAGACCCTGCATCGGCGCTCTGAACACATTTACAAACACTGAGTTTGGCTCATTTGACGTTGCTGCTGCCCCGTCATCCTTAGCCGTCTGTGTTCCCAGCGGTGCGGTGTACGTGCTGTTTTGCACCTGCGACTTATAAGCCGTAAAGACCTGGTTATAGAGTTCGCCGGTACCATGCTCGCCAAGATTGCTCATTCCAGTGACAACGGGCGTCGAGCTTGCTACATCGTTTGTCTTCGCGTTTGCCGTCGCGAACGTGTGATACCAACTACCTAGGGCAACCCAGCCACTGCTCTTGATCTGAGCCGATAATTGACTTTGCAGAGTGTCTTTGAAGTCGATCTTGTTGAGTGCCAGATTTACCTTATTCTCATACGCAGCGGCCGCATTCTGTATCTGCGTTTCGATGTCCTGGAAACTGCCTGTGTCCTGGTCACGCTTGCTCAGATAGGTATCTACAAACTGTCGCGCTGCTTCATCCAGACTACCTTGCATTGTATCCAGCGCCTGCCGCTTGGCCGTGATAACCGCATCTGTGTCTACGTTACTGTCAAACAATATGTTCCAAACGCCGGTACGGCCTATATTGGGTGTTTTAGCAGAGCCACACACGGCACTGCCGTTCCCAGTCTCGTATTGGCCGTTGCCACCCTTGGTTGTCATCATCGGGGTATTGGCTTGTCCATCCTGATAAAGCGCTGCTAAATCACGATTTATGGCGTACTTGCACAGGTTCATCTCAAAGATGCCTCGTGCTGCAGTTCGTGTCGCTGGAGCCGTGGGCTGAGTCACCATTGAATAGCCCGCGTCCATCATGTCTACGGCTTTGTCCGTCAGCAAATTCGCACTGCCAACTCCCATCACCGACGTGCCCCACAACATGATGAGCTGAGCCAGTGACCAACCCGAAGCAGTTGGCAGCAGGGTAATGAAACCGGCAAACGTCATGATCGGATAAAGCGCAGAGCGGCCTCCGTTGAACACTTGCCCTTGGTGGCCTGACTTTACGATGGTTTTCATCGTGATGGTCAGAAACCAGAACAGTGCCAGCACGCTCAAAACGCCATTAATAATGGCGAATAATGAGCCGATTAAAGTCGGCTCTGAAGATGCAAATGGATTTACAACTACCTGCCCAAAAATCATTACCAGCGCTTGGCGTGAAAGATCGTTAGGCTTTTGGGCCGCAGCGCTAATAGTTTGATAATCCACGCTATCGGCTAATACTGGTAAGGAAAAGACCAGCAGCAGTCCAGCCCACCAGAGTCTATTGGTAAGTTTCATAGGTTTTACCGTGTGATATTCCGGAACGCGAGAGGAGCCGTACTGATGAAACAGAAGAAAAGCCGCACGCCAAAACGCAAGCCGACCCAGAGTAAGAAGATGGTGGCCCCTCTTATCTACGGTGGCGAATCACCTAGACGATCCGAGGGTAAAGACTTTGCGCACCCAATGACCCTGAGCCAAGAAGTCCTTGAACGTGCCCCCTTCGCTCTCGCTGACGCGCCGTCCTTGAAGTTGCCATAACCGGTAGGTAGCAATTAGGGCTTTTACAAACCCTACTGCGCTCAAACTTGCCAGTACTAGCATTGCAAGAACCGCACGAAGTAGCGTGCTGGAAGGCAATCCGTGTGCGAGCAAAATCATCACTGCCAATATCGCAGCCAATCCGCCGGTGATCATCATCAAGCACCACCAGGCGATACGAATCCGTGTGAAATTCGTCTGCAGTTGCTCAACCGTCTTGCCTGTCCGTGCTACCGCTTCAGCCCAGTTCAAAGACTCAGACGGGGCGGACTGCCGGTTCAGCAGTGCCCAGGCCTGCTGAAAACGTCCTAGGGTTGGTTTCACACCCTGGCGATAGATTACCGCCAGGTCTGAAAACGGGTTGAGTATGGACAGCCCCACATGCCCGGCACGCTGTAGCGAGATACTCGGTTTTTTTTGGTCGGCTTTCGATTTAGTATCAGCATCGGCTGGTTCATTGTGCATGTGCTGTTACTCCCGCACTCATTTTCGATCCGAGCTCTTGAAGCTCAGGAACGTATTTGTTGTATGCAGCCAAGGCCAGTTGCTGGCCAGCAATAATATTTGCCTGCCGCTGATCATTCTTGATGCCTAGCTGTAACCAATTTCCTAGGCTCTGCACACGAATCAATTCCCGAGTTAGGTTCTCGCCACTCATCGCCTGAAGGTCCGTTTCATAAGCTGTGTTGGCATAACGCCTACCCACTTCAAACGCTTCAAACTCACGCTCGCTCATCACACCTGTGCTTTGAGCTTGTTGGCTGCCTGTTGATGCAAAGTACTCGGCTGCTGACGGACTCTGCAGCGCCTCCTGTAAAGCCTCTTGTGTTGCTGGGTTAGGCTGACTGGCAGCGATCATGTCTAGCTGTGGTTGAGTCGCAGCGCTTTGGATTGCCTTGTACTGTGTCATTAATCCTTGATATTCACGCCCGGTAGCGGATTGGATATCGCCCTTCCCTGGTGCCCTTCCGGCGTCATGACGTGCCGAGTTCTTCATGTAGGCCATCGCCGCGTCTATCTGATCTTGATTGAAAGTCAGGTCTGGACCTTTTCCTACGGCTCCCGCACCATCTACCAGCGAGCGCATTTCAATGTCGCCGCCCGGCAAACTGGACACTTGCGGGCATAAGTCAGTACCACCGTATTGCGCGGCCTCGCTTGCTGTACAGTATCCAGCGTGTATCGCTGCACTACGATACCCACCCTGCCGCGAACTCACCGGTTCAGATGCGATGGTTTTCTGTACTACCGCGCTGCTGACACCCGAACCGCCTGCCAGCACCGCTGCCTGCGCACGGCTAACTTTCCCGACAGTAGCCGCAACCCCGGAGGCGGACTCACTGCAGATACTGTCAGCGACCGTGTATTGCTCTCTGGCACGCTCAAGGCGCTCAGTCTGACGTCCAAAAATGTCTGCCTCGCGTTGGGCACGGCCTGCCTCGGTAATTACAGCAGCTTGCTTGTCGCTGGCCTGGACAATGGCCGTGCCGATTTGTGTTTCAGTGGTTAGAATTTCTGCCAGTGTGGCTTGAAGATCCGCCATGGCAGGCATTACCTGTCTGGAGATAGGTACACTGGCCGTGACGGTCACTGAAGCAGCAAGTGCTTGTGACGCTTCGAGCAAACTTACGGCCAGCACCGTTAATGCATAAACTCTTTTCACGATCATTCCCTCAAATGTTGTAGCCGCGCTGATCAATCAACTCGTTGGCCAAAGTACGAATCACGTTGTTTGCGTCAGCCTCGCCAGCTTGTTTCTGACGCAGCGCTATGAGCTTTTCAGCCGTACCCTGTGGAAAGGCCTTTGCAAGAATGGATCGGGCAGTAGAGCCGCCAACGGCTTCGTACAGTAGGCGGCGCAAGGCGCTGTCACCGGGTGAGGAGTTCAGTGCCCACAACTCCAATGGCCCTAAAGCATTTTTAAGAATGCGCGCTAAAGTGCCGCCGCCCTTGATCCGAAAGACGCCCAAAAAAGGGACGCCACTACCATCAGAAGCCGGACCGGAGCCCATACGCTGAAAGCGCTGCAGCGTGACCCTAGGCACCTTGAATGTTTCGATCAGACGCTTTTCGTCTTTGGGGTCCACCTCCATCATGTACAACGAGTTGGCCGAGTTCAGAATGGCGTCAGGGAAATCACGCACATATTGAGAACACAACACAGTGCGCACGCCGAACTTGCGCTGCTCACGGTCCTGGGTTTCCAGCATTGGAAAAATGAAGGGTACCTTGGCTGCGTTATGTAGCTCGTCGTAGACCTTAGTTTTAACTTCCTGGTCCAGTTGCTCCAGGCGGTCCCGATGCAGCGGGTGATAAAGTTCTGGAACCGCAGCCAACAAAGCATCCCTGTACTGAGGCAATACAAAATCACCACCTGCCACCTGGCCTGCAAACAAGAACATGATTCCGGTTTTTAGGTGTCCGGCGTTCGTGTCGTCGCCCATCACGTTGTTAAGGTCAATGGCAATTACCCGTGTGTTCGGGCTAATCAGAAACCGCGTGCGTCCAGCCAACATCTTGAACTCGCTACAGGCATCAGCCATGCAGCGGTGCAGGTACTCCAACAAGGGCTCTTGACTATTATCACGCTGTACCCGGCCATAGGCTGCTTGCACATCCTCATGATTCAAGAAACTGGTCATGTCGGCCAGTTCGGGGACAGCCTGGAATTGAGCCCGCTGCGCTTCTTGTACAAAGCCTGCTTCAAATAGCAAATCGCGTACCTCATACCAAGTAGTGCTTTCCCACCACTGGGCCGAATAGCGCTCAGTGAGTCCGGCCTTATCCAAAGCGGCATCTACTTCAGGAACAACACCACGCGTCCAAGCCCTAGGGTTGCTTTCAGCGTTAGCGGTGTAGGACATACTGACGATGCGTTCTAGGATCTGGCGGGTATCACGATCATTAGGTGGATTGCCCGTTGAAGGGTCAATGCACATGGCCGTCAACATACTGATGATCCAGTTACGCTCAGGCGCAATTGGATAACGAGCACCCAATTGGATATCAAACAGGTTACGGCAATGCTCTGTGCTGTTTTGCAACACGATGCCCATTACTTCATCTTGACGTTCTGGTGGCAGGCTATCGCGCAGCAAGGCTACTTGCCCTTGCATGGAAAAGCCTTTGTCCACGCCGCCGATAAAAGGCAATCGCTGTTGAGCACTAGATACCATCACATTTCCTAGTTTGTTCAACAGCACGGACTTGCCCAGCCCTGGAGAGCCGGTAATGACGTTAGTCAATTTATTCTGTTTGGGCGTAGCCAGACCTACGGCATAGAGCTTGCCATCAGTTGTCGGGAATAGCGCGTTTCCGTCCTCCCCCCAAGCCGATGCGGGTCGAGTTAACGGCAACAGGTTCAGTGCCTGTGATAGTGGGGGATACAACAGATGTGGACCACTGCCAGCGCTGGAAGCAACCAGCGTCGAAGCCCAAGCCCGGACCGGATTGCCAAACGTCTGCGTCACTTCACACACACCCCAGGCCTGGAACGCGTGAGTGAGTAGCGTCAGATTACGTGTAACGATGGCCTGACTATCACCCCAGGTGGTTGCCACAATTGTCATGACGCACACTGGTTCTTTCTGCTCGACCCGCTCCAGGGTTTCAATCGAGTTCCAAATTGGCCGAAGCGATGGCATAAACGCCATGAAATCTAGAGTGCCTTTTTTAACACCTAATGACTTCATACCTCCCGGCATCATGTCCATACGCACCCGCCAAGGCACACCACGAGGGATCAAAGCTTTGAGCTTGGCAAAGGTCTGTGGCGTCTGAGGCCCTAGAACTACTGATAGACTGCCGTGCCACATTCCATTGATGCAAAGCTTGTTACCCTGAGTCTCCATGTCCTGGTTCATCAGCTGAAATTTCAGCTGTGGTGCCAGGAAAGCGGTATGGTCGTCTCCGTTACGCACACCGTGCGGGGTAATGGGATCATCAGGTAATAGCGGTCGCCAAGCTTCGCTAGTACCTAATCTGTCTACCTGAGAACGCAGCGCCTGTCCCACCTCGTGAGCATCAAGCAGTTCCAGCAAAACGCCTTGGCCCTGATCACCAAAGGCCCCCTCAATAGCACTCATGAATGCATCGTGACGAATTTTTAGACCGGCCATCTCAGCCAATACCGGATTTTGGCCAAACCTTGCATCCGGGGTTTGGCTCACAAGCTGCTTGAGCCGCTTGTTTTCGTCGATCAGTTCGTGCGCTGACAGTCCTTTGCGGCCTGTGTAACACACAAGATAGCAGCGCTCCCGAGACACCCACGGAGCCAGCTTTTCTACGTTTTCATCAAGAATAGGCGTCAGGTCGATGCCGGTACGTTTTACAGAAGCGTATTGAGGAGCCAGTAGCCGCTTAACCTCCTCACGTCCACGGTCTGGATCATCATCGAACACAAGGCTTATTTTATGTCCGTGCTTACGGTAGTCAGCTGTCAGCGCATGAGTCATACGCTCTAGGCGACCGCTCCAGGAATAAGGTTCATCACGCGCAGCTGATTCGTCGGTATCGCAGAAACTCCCAGCAACGGCATATACCGAGCAGTAATCACCGCTGTCATTGACCAGAATATACGGGGCCTTGAGGCTAGGATGCCGGGTACGATCGTCATTTGTCAGACGCAGCACCGTGTTCAGATCACAGTAGTCAGGTAGGTCACGTGACACAGCAAACCGGGAGGTTTCGGTAATTAGGTCTTCAACCCAGCGGATGAGGCTCGGCATAAAAATCACTCCGGGTGTAAGTGTCCCAGCTTCGAGAAGCGAGCGCTGATGCAGCAGTCTTCCCAGCGGGTAATAACAGGGTCAGGTCTTCAAACATGTCTGAAGGTAGGATCAGGGCGCAGTCCGTCAGGCGGGCTTGTAGTGTCGAACGTTTGTGAGGCGGTAAACGCTGCATAGCCTTCGCGAACTCGCCTGCACGCGCTGTACCCCATGCTTGCTCAACTTCGCGACTATGCCGGGCAAGCCATAACAAAACCCTTTTGCCTTCATGACGCTGTGTTCGCGTTCCTCCAAGAACGGCGATCAATGCCCGGCGCTGCAGGTGATGTACGTCAGCCATCGCCATACCAGGTAAAAAAGCCAGGAGTCCATGCGTTGCGGTTGGACTATCTAAATGCCCAGCCAGGTAGCAAAGGATGCAGGCAGCGTGAGGGTCGGTGAATCCTGACCTCGCGCCCTGCCATAATTTTTTAGTTCTGAATCCACAGCAATCGCATTGATCACTTACAACAGCAACAGGCACGGGTGTTTCAGGATTGCCACTGATATCAAGTATCAGTGGCGTTCGCGATGATTGTTCGCGATCAGGTGTAAATGGCGTTTTTAAGGAGGTCTGCAATAGATCAACGTCCATATATCTGCCTTCTGGATCATTTCGGAATCCGGAGAATGGATGTCTAGGAAGGAAATATTTAGGTATCGAAAAGAACTCTGCGATGACCGAAGTCATCGCAGAAGGGTTTGCTTAGCCAACATCGACAGGCGACAGGCCAACTTGAGCTTGCGAACGCTTGATGATTTCCGGAACAACCACTAGGCACACCCCAAACAAGATGGCCATGACAACGTGGCTAGTCTTGATCTGAGGGTTGTCTTTCTTCTGCTTAGCAGCGATCAATCCACCGATTACAAAGATCACACCGATAAACTGGGCAATAGTGAGCGCAGATTTTTGCATCGACTCGGCCCCTGTTGCCCCCGAATCGGCCATACCAGCGATGTCGTCAGCTGCAAAAGCCATCACAGGGCTTGCAGCTACAGCTGCCATTAGCCCTTTCATTACTCGTTTACGTAGTGCGTCTTTGAAAATAGACAGGCGAACAGCAGCGCACAGCAATATGTCTTTAGACATAACCGACTCCTAAAGTATTGATCAGTAAGGTGTAGCGATTGAAAGTGCGCCTAGGCGCGTTGAATTCCCAACCTGCTTACAGCAGGCCGAGAGACTTTTGCAGGGCGCTTAGCAAGTACGGGTTGCATACGCAAAAAACGCCCAGAATAAATTTAAGGGTGCCATGAGACACATCCTGACTGGCGGATAGTCCTGTGTGTCCGTCCTTGTATGAACGCTTCCAGGACAGCATCCCTGATAGTGCAAACCAGACGCCCAGCATCCGTACTAGGCTTAACACGGCGTTGGCCGCGTCCGCAGCGACACCAAAAGTGCTCACATTGACGTAACTAATGGCGGTGAAGGTCGCACCTTGCCAGCCAAACTGGCGTGCTGCCGCGCCGATCATTTGATCAAGACCAGCAAGTCCGCCACAAAGCAGTAATACTGCGATGACCTTGCCGCCGCTCTCAGCCTGGCCAGGTGCTTTGCGTGCAGCACTGGCATGCGTGGCGAGATAGGTCACGGCGCCCGTTACGGCAAACAAACTACCTAACGTGAACGCCAGATTTACAAAGGAGCCCAACAGGTTGTTGGACAGGTTAACGAGCATCTGAATCGCATCAGTTCCCCCAGCCATGACTTACCTCATCTGAGCGTGCCCGCACTGGTTTCCACTTCACGGGTCTTGGCATCAATACGGGTAACTGTGACTTTCCCGAGTTGATCACCTGCTTTAACAGCCCAGGTTTTGTCCTGCCAATACACCCAGGCCATCCCGTTTTGCACCGCCTGTACCTGCATACCGGCCAGCGGAGAGCGTGTCTTTGCGACAGGTCTGCTGACTTGTTGTGAAGTGGTCATTGCACCAGGTCGCCCTTCAAGGAAGGACACGCGAGCTGACAGCACACTGTTTTGCGCCTGGCTCTCATTCAACTGCTGCTGCAGAACCTGCTGCGCTGCACTCAGAGCTTTAAGCGTTGTAGACAAGCGCTCAATAGCTGCTCGATTGACCTCGCCGTAAGTCCGAACGCCGCCGATCATGGCAGCTACCTCGTTTTTAAACTGGCCAAGATCTGATTCTGGAGGGGCCGATACTGCCGGGGCTACGCTCGCTCCTTGGACATGCAAATGTTGCTGCTCAAAGTCGTCTTGAAACGCCAATCGATTAACCGTTGGCGTTTCTTCTGGAGCAAACAGATACCAAGCAGCTCCTGCCAAAATCAGTACAACACCCATTAGCCAAGGCAGGGAAAGACCCAGAGCTATCGGACGTTGCCAAAAGCTCAAGCCAGATGCCTGCCTGGGAGGAGGCTTTTGAATTGAAGAAGCAGTGGTTTCTACTGCTGGACTGAACTCGCTCATTCTTGACTCTCCTGCAGCTTTCGCTGCGCCTGGATACGCATCTGGGTCTGCGCACGCCATTGATCAGGCGTCACCGGCTGTGTTGATGCTGGGGCTTGAGCCCTGATGGTCTGAGCTGGAACAGCAGATTGCACAGCCTCCCCGCTTCGTCCTGGAGCAATCGCATCTCCGGCATACACCCCACGCATGAACTGAATCGCTACCACCTGATTTTGGAAAACCCTGACTTGGGTAGCAGGGGTGCGCGCGGCATCCTCACTTAACACTTTGGCCGCTTGGCTGGCCGCGCCGCCCAGAATCGAACCAGCGACAGCGGTACCATCTGGCATGCCAGGTCGGACGGTTTGAGTAGAGAACCCGTTCGTCAGTACCTGCGTGTTGGCATTGGAGTACATATCACTGATATTGCCGATACCACTTAGTACTGCCGGTAACACAATGCGTGACATATAGCGGTGGTCCACTTCAGAGGCCACATTGGCTAGCAAGGTATCGTCTTGTAGCGCGTAAGCATCTACCTTGTAATTGACGCCCTTGTAGGCCATCTCAGTAAAGTGAATGACCACGCCGTCACCCGCCAACCTGGCTCCTTCGGGCGCCTTGAGCACCGCTCCGGCGTATGCCCCGCCCAACTTACCCAGCACCGGTGTCGTACTGTTGTCTGAGTCCACACCAATATCGATGACACCTGGCCCACGCCAGTAGGGCGGCACTACCTCCACAGGGGAGTAGGGTTCGGCACCGCCGTTCATCGAAGCGGTTTGTAGCCTTCCCCCACCGGGTAGCGTTTCGCTCCAGCGGTCGTAACCTCCAGTAGCTCCTGCAGCTGCTCCACCCGAACCACCTTCCGCGCCTAAAACCTTGCCCAAATTGAGTCCGGATAAGCTATCGGTATTATTTTCTGAGTTAATTCGGCTAAGCAGTCTCTGCAGAGCCTGCTGACGCGGATCGTCCTTCTTATTAGCCTCCTTTGATTGATCCTCGGTTCGGGTATGGCTGCGGCGGGCTGTGGGCTGTACTTGTTGAACAGGCGTAGCGGCCACGACCGGCTGCATTACTGTTGTCTGCTCCATCGGGATACTGGCAATAAAACTGCTGTTTTGGCTTTTTGCTGCGCTGGCCCCCTCCTGGTTGTATTGCTTTAGCAGGTCACGGTAGGCCTGGCTTTCAGGGGTGCGGCTATGGGCAGCTGCCGCCACCCGAACGATGTCCACCTTCGACTGCTCCGGCGCAGGGCTGGCCAGCCAACCCCACAGAAAATAGCCACCTCCCAAGATAGCCACTAATACCCCCCCAACCAGCGTAACGGTGAGTTTTATGTCGCGCTTGGCGTCGTTTTCGTTTGCCATGAGGTTACTCCAGAGCGACATTAAGGGCCGCTGTACGGCCCATTACAGAGAACGATACGTAGGGCGTCACAGGTAGCTTCCAGAGGTGGGTACCGTCTGCCGACGATAAAGTGGCCTCGAACTCATCACGGATTTCAGCCCGCGTGCGGATATAAAGGTCATCTCCCATTTGCCACACGGTTGTGTCCGGTACATTGCCCGTGGTTTTCAGTTGCTTGGCTTCTTTAGGCGGAACACCATCGAGAAAGCCCTGAAGAACATGATCATGCAAACCGATACGCACCTCTGGAGCAGCACCAGGCTGAGCACTTGGCCCGCGCCTAGGCACACGCATGTCCAGGCGGCTATCCACTGTCCATGTCTTAGCTTGGGTGTCCGTCTCCCCACTTGTTACGTTCAGCACAATCGGTACAGTGAGTCCTTCGAGATACACCGTGACGTTGCCGCTTGCCATAGGCTTGGTGGCATACAGCACCATCACTGCGCTGTTAGGGACGTAATACGGCGTGATATCAGGGTTGCCACTAATGGGCGCAGCGCCGAGTTTCCATGGTGCCCCAGTGCTATCGATAAAGGTCAGCGAACTGGGATAGTTCACCGCCGTGCGTACCAGCGGCAAGCTGGCTCCAGGCGATAGGTTCACTGTCTGTGCGCTAATCCTTGGGACAACTGTGACCTGCGGAGCGACCATTGCCCTGTCAACGTCATTTGCCTGCCCACGCAGCTGCCGGATCTCTTCAGGAGATAGCGGCGAAACGCTCTCCTGAGCCTGCTGAAACAATTCAGATGGCGGCGGTAATGGGTCATTACCCGAAGGCGCTGGAGCGGAGCTTGCTCTTGCGGCACCAGTACCAGCGTTTTGCACGGGCGTGCCAGCTTGCGGTGTAGTTGGGTTTGTATTTACACCTGTCGCCCAACCCGAAGGCCCAGCCGTCCTAGCTGGGGACGTTGTAGAAGCTTTTGTAGAAGCGGGGGTTTCTGTTGCCGATTGTGGGCTTACAGTTTCTTCCGCCCAGGCATAGCCGCTCGCCGCTAGCCATACGGCAAGCGCAATAGTGGTTTTCATGGAAGTTACCTTTCTAACGGCGCCGGTGACGCGGGCCTAATTGGAATTGCTGGTAATGATCTGGGTGACTTCTAATCCAGCGTTTTTCACCCGTACGTCCGTCTGCTGAATGCGCTGCGTGAAAATAAAGCGCTGGGGTGGGCTACTGGATTGCTGACCGTCGAGCTTCAAAGTAACGGGATATTGGAACTCCCAAGCATACTTATCACCCAGTCTGCCCTTGCTTCGAATCACACCTGGTCCAACATCCACCGACAAGTTCATCCGCTCATCCTTGACCGCTTTAAGAACGTTCGACGTTGTTAGCGCCTTGTAATAGTCCTGAAATCCTGTCTCGGAATAGCGCTCGCCTAATTGAGTCATCTGATCTCGGTAGTGCACAAAATCCAGCGTGAAACTCTGCCGGATAGTGTCGGCTCCAAAGGCCGACACATCGCTTTGGCTATGTCCTGGTTTGTCTGTTGGGATCACCCTGACAATTCTGCCCCCTTCAGTTGTGAAATATTTCACCGGAGGATGAGCAACCTTCCAACCGAGATACCCATTAGCACCGACCGACAGTACCAATGCCGCGCTGACCCAAATTAGCCCAGTCAAACAGCGATGAGCAAAGGCAGCACCTAGCTCACGGTCACGTTGTAGCCGTAAGGCATGCTCGTAAATCTGCTCATCCACTGTTGCAGGCAGGGCTGCTTCTTTCAGTGACTCATCTATAGGTATGACTTGCTCTTGTAGAGACTTCACGGCAACCCCCCCTGCGACCATGGATCGAAGCTTGCGGGAATGTGGCTATTCACCTTATCCACGGCTGCTTGGCATATCTGGTCCGCTACTTTATTCAGCAAGTCCTCCAAGCTTGGAAATGAAGGCAAGCTGATACGTGTGGTTCGAATACGCGACAGGCAGTCCTGAAGCTCATCGGAGACGGTGCGCTCGCGCTCTGCCCATATATCCGATGCATTTTTGGCCTGCTCATACGCGGTTTGGCTGCCTACGCTAGCTGCTTGGCCTGAGCGGCATACCGCTGCGCTTCCCACAACGGGCAGGCAGCACAAAACAACCAGCAGTGCACTGCACATGCTTTTCATCATGATGAGTTCCTTTGCTGTTTGCGTTTTAAGCCGGGCGCGGATCGCTGGGCTGTGCTGCCGGTGCCGCTGTGGGCGCGGACTTTGGGAGAGTAACGTCCTCTCTCCACCGCTCATCAAAACCCAACCGAGCATGTAGAGCGGGGGGAACCTCTGCAGGCGCATCGAGCTTACCAATGCGTACCGCGCTATCGCCTTCAAGTTTGAAAGCTATATTTTCCCGCGAAACCGGCTCGCCACCTGATCGATTGATGCCGTTACCCGTACCGATTGGAACCACTCCCTCTGGGGTAATGGCATTGAACACCATGGGCGGCGCATCGTTGCGGCCAGGTAGACTCACCAATACATGTTGATATTGATCTCCCTGTCGCGCTACGCCTTGCAGGTACGGACCGTCACCGCGTACTAGGTACATATCTAACTGGCCATCCTGCGACCAGCTGCTCATCACAGGTTTTCCTGCCGTGTTGTGAGGGTCTATCGCTGGCCGAGGCGCTGATAACTCGTCTCCAGCTTTAGCGCTACCCTCTCCATTTGGCATCAGCCAGTACAAACCATTCTTTGGCGGCGATGGCATGGGCACATCCAGACCTAACTGGGTGACCAATGCCTGCTGCACTACTGCAAAACGACCTGCGTCATAGGCGCCGAGTTTTACTCCTTCATCCTGACCGGTGCGTACCATAGGACTGCCCGCAACAGTAAGCGCCCATTGGTTTCGATGCGTTTCTTTATCATCAAAGCCTACGGTGACGCCTTCTTTATCTTTGCGAGGAACTTTAATCGTAACTGGCTCATTGCCTAGCCACTGCAACGTCACCATTTTTCCAGGCTGTACACGTGTTTCACGCAATAGCCCAGCCAGCTCCTTGCCCCAAAACGTTTGGATACCGGTCTTTGTGCGTAACTTGATATAGGTACTTTCAGAATTCTCTTCGTTAAAGCGAAACGGTGCTTGGCCACTCGCAAGGATCTTGCCCGTTACCCCATCCTTGGCAGCCTGGAAGGGCTGGTGAATCTCTGGCGACACTGCCGGTCTCGCTGCCGCTTCAGTTTGATTCGTAGCAGTAGCCGGTGCCGCCGGTTGCGGCTTTATGACCGTTGCTTCCGGCTTTTCCTGTTCAGCAGGCTGGCGTGGATGCTGGTTAAGATCTGCCGCTTCTAAAGGCTGATAACCAGGCTTCACGGGTGACAGATGAGTCTGGTTATTCAGCTCCTGTGACGCGCCTTGAGACGGCCGCTCTATATCCGTTTTCAAGACCGGACCCTGTGAAGGTTCTGGCCCACGTTGCACTGGCGTAATATCGCCTGTGACCGCGTTACGCTCCTCTTGCGGGGTATTGAATGCTTTGCGAGCATCTTCCAGTAACGCCTGCTGCGCAGGATTTTTCATCTCCACATTGATTTGATGCTGAGCAATTAAACCAATGGCTTTTTCTTTAAACTCGTCACTACCTGTCAGCTCAATACGTCCCCGATAGTACTGAGCAGCTGTCAGCAGAGCCGCGACCACCATCTCTTCGTTCTGGCTAGCACCATTTGCCATCTCCAGGCGTGAGCCACGATCTATAAATGCTGCTTCGTTATCAAGCTTGTAGAGAACAGCGTTGTCGCCTTGCTTCTCCCAAGATAGCCGTCCCAGAAGCGCATCCTTATCAAGGTTAGTAACCTGTGGCTCAACCTCAGCGCCGCTTGGTCGAGGGGGGCCGACCCAAATGGCATCAAGTCCGGCCTCAGCCGAGGGGCTTTCCGAAGCCTCTGCAGGCTTTTTAGGTGGCGCTACCGGCTCAGCCGGTTCAGCCGATGGCACAGTTGTGTCTTCTTTAGCTGTGGCAGGCTGTCCAACTCCCGTTGGGCGAACGGGGGATGTTTCTTTCTCCGACTCCAAGGCCACTTCAAGCGGCAACGTAGGGGCTGGAGTTGTTTGAACTACCGGCGCGGCCACTGGCCCGGCAACAGCCGGGCCTTCCTCAGTGCCATTGCTTACCGGCTTGGCGGGCGTAGCCGCTTCGAAGCTAGCAATCGAAGGCGGCTCGCTAACTGGAGCAGTAGCCCCCTGAATAGCTGTGACACTTGCCTCAGACTTGGACTCAACGGGTACCGCTTCGGAGGGTCCACCAGCTGGCAACGTAGGGGCTGGAGTTGTTTGAACTACCGGCACGGCCACTGGCCCGGCAACAGCCGGGCCTTCCTCAGTGCCATTGCTTACCGGCTTGGCGGGCGTAGCCGCTTCGAAG